>CALARM010000423.1 GCA_937888925.1 uncultured Synergistia bacterium
AACCACAATTAATAATGTTTTTTTATACATAAAAACATTCCTTTCATTTTAATCGTGACGCGTCACGCGTGACAGGAGGAACAGTTTTTCTGATTACTGTTCACTGCTCACTGTAATATATTCCCCTGTTAACTTTTATTTCCTCTTATACGTCTATAATTATAGTAATTTAAACTTAAATATGATAAAATTTCTGAAAGTAAAATGTTCTGTTATAAATTTTGCATATAACACATGTTCTTTAAATTTTCACCAAAGTTCTCAGACAAAGGCTTTCAGATGATAACAGATGTACAGAATGACGAATTCAATGATGAATATCTTATAAAAGAGTTTCATCAGGGAAAATCAGATAATTTTTCTATTCTTTTTCAGAGACATTATGTTATGATTTTTAATCTGTCTCTTCGTATGCTCGGCAATTACGAAGAAGCAGAAGATGTAACACAGGACGTATTTATAAAAGCTTATGAAAATCTGAATAAATTCAAGGGTCAGTCAAGTTTTAAAACATGGATTTATAAAATAGGAAGTACTACCTGTATAGATGTTATAAGAAAGAAAAAATCTCTCTGGAATTATCTGTTAAAAATTACTGAAATAAAACAAGTGCAACCGGAATCTGAAGATAAGGGATGGGTTCAGGATGTGCTAAACACACTTCCCGAACGGAAGAGATTACTGTTAATAATGAAATATATACAGGATTTTTCAAATAAAGAAATAGCAGAAATACTGAATTCTACCGAAGGAAGTATTAAGGTGCAGATCTGCAGAGCAAGAGAAAATTTCAAAGAAAAAGCAAAAAAATATTTATAAGTTCTTTTCCAGCGTCACGCGTCACACATCACATTTCCGATAAAAGAAGGTGGGTCTATTGGATTGTAACAGGTTCATAAAAAAAATCCATGATTCTGCAGAAGAAGATAAAAATAATGAAATAATGTCCCATTTAAATCAGTGTTCTCTATGCAAAGAAGAATACAGACTCCTGGAAAACTCTGTAGAAGCACTGAAAAGAGTAGAAACAATAATACCTCGTGCAGACAAAATATGGGGAGAAATCAGCAGAAAAATTTCAGAGAGAAGAAAAAAACCTTCATTTATAGTTTCGCTTTATTATATGCCACAGGCCATATTGATACCTGCATGTATTATCCTCATAATATTTGCAGGAATATTTCTGAGAAATATAAAAAAAGAATATACTGCAAAGGGCGAAATAAAAGAGATATACCGTCTTATGTCAGACAATAATTATACGGCTTCCCTGGAAAAAACCCGGGCTTTGATAAACTCTCCGGGTAACTCAAAAAATTTACCTGAACTTATGTTTATAGAAGGAAAATGTAACGAAAAGCTCGGTAATGAAAAGGAAGCAGAGAAGATATATAAAGAAGTGACAGAAAAATTTCCCGGTACAAATTTCGCTGCAGAAGTTCTTTATATGGAAGGACTCGATTATGAAAAGTCCGGTAATCTTTCGGAAGCAGTAAAGAATTATTCTTATATAATAGATAATTATATATATAAAAAGTTATGGTTCTTTGAAGATATGGCATTAAGGCTGAAAACATGTGAAACAATACTGGCAGAAGAAGAAATGCTGTTTACAATGAGAGGAGATAATAAACAGGCTCAGAGCCATCAGGAAAATCTAAGAAAAATATCTGATATAATCGAAAAATCTTTTCCCGATAAAAAAGAAGAAATCGCAATAAGAGGAGCTGAATTGTTTATAGAAAAAAAGGAATTCCAGAAATCACTGGAAATAGCAGAAAATCTCATCAATCATAAAGATGATCACATAAAAATAAGGGGTATACTGATTAAAGGCAAAAGCCTTTACGGCCAGGGAAAATTTCATGAAGCAGCAGAAGAATTTAAAAAAATAATGAGTGATTACCCATCTGCAGATAAAAATCAAAAAAATAATGCTTTATATTACATGAATAGAATCAATAATTTAAACGATGAACATAAATAATTAATAAATTTCATCGTGGTAATTAAAGTTCAAACCAGCTTGCAATTCTTATTTTAAAGGAATCGCCCCTGAGAGATGTTATCCTCCCCAGTCCGTTTGTATTATATTTAAATACAACTTTACTCATTTTCTGACCGTGAATATAAATAGAATCATTTCCATGTTGATTACCTGTCATATCCGGATTCTGATAGTCTCCGTCCGAAGTCCTGTGACAGTTCAATCCTATAACTGTCCCTGTTACATTTACAGCAGGTTTACCTTTTGCCGAGTTGTAATTTTCAATTACAGTCGTTCCTATAGTATTCATAACAGCCTGGGAATATGGAGGATGAGATATAGGATTATCATCCTTATCGTAAAGAGTCATAACATTGCCGCTTATTTTAATAGTATAATCGGAAAAATCATAATCATTACCATTATATTTAAGTTTGACTCCATTATTAAAACTATAAGTACCTCCACTGTAACTTATGGAGGCAAAATTAAAGGGAGGAGAAGCAGAGGTAATTTCCAGAGTATTACCGGCGGTGTCGGTAAATTCCTTATTCAAAGGAATATTCAGTGTTTCTACAGACCCTGGCCTGTACATTGGCCCTATATCCCAGGGAACTATTTGCAGATCATCACGGGAATAAAGATAACCGTTTATATTATAATACGGTGCCCTTCCGCTGAGCTGCAGTGTGAGATCATCTCCTGAAATTGAAACTATATCATTACTTTCCAATCCATGGAGATAAGCGAGTTTTCCTTTTGTAACCATTGAGCCTTCACCTGTAACTTCACCTTCTATTATTATGTGAGAATCTGCATATATATTTTTATCATTCAAATCAAGAACAATATCCAGATTAGCTTCCTTACAGAGATTTGTCTTCTCGTCTTTATAGTGGAATTTATAACTCTGAAGCCTGAAGGCATTATCCTTTACATCTGAAAGATTACAGAAAATATCAATCCCCTCTTTATAGTCATTTACACCCGGTAATGACGGACCTATATAAATATCTTCAGTAAGTTTAATATTTGCTGTCATCTGATGAGGATCAGTGCCTGAAATTTTAATATCCATACCAAAGTCATTACTCATTGTATCAGGTGGAAGGAAAGAGACAAGTCTTTCAGCAGAATTTATCCTGCCAAGACCGGCCTGGGCTTCAAGAAATTCTCTGGCATTTGCCTGGCCTGGAGGAATTCCTTCGGGAGGGACATAACCTTCCCAGTTATAGGGAGAAACCCTGAATGAAACATTACCATTTATTATATTCACAGGTATATCCACTTTGCCGGGAGCCTGAACAGGTAAGCCATTTTTTGTTCCTGTTACGGTACAGTTCATAGATACTGTTGCGGTTTTGCCTCTTATTTCATCCCATCCCGGATTTGAAGGAGGGGAAGACAGAGTAGATCTAATATCTCTTGTTACACCTTCAACTTCATTAAAAGTAACAGACCCGGTGGCTTCAGTAAAACCTGATACACTATCCCATCCGGAAGTATCTATCCCATAATAAGCCGCAGCTTCAACAGGGTCTGACTTTGGAGTAAAGACAGAATTAAAATCAGAATTATTTATAATATCATCAGATGTAAAAGCACTCTGAAGAACATTTTTCATTATTTGAGGATCATCTTTTATATAATAAAGATTTGTAAAGCTATAGGTTCCGGGATCTACTTTTATGGATGAGCCATTATGAGCATCTACTATTTTAGCAGGATCTATATCTTCAAAATTCAACCTGCCATCAGGGCCGACAAAAGGCTTTATCCTTACATTATTCGGATCTGTACTATCTGGCAGATCTATATCTCCAACTGCTGAAGCAGTTCCTCCCTTTGTATTAAGAGATCCGTTTTTTCTCTGAATACTCCAGTAATCACTGTCACTATTGGGATAACTCAGGCCATCCCAGTTTGAATGAATATGGCCGGGAGTATTTATATCACTTCCATATATATTTACATCTCCTGCATCAAAGACTATTTTACCTTCTGAATTTATTGGATATGGGAAGAGATCGTTTCTGACAAATATAACCTTTAAATATTTTACTCCCTTCCCGTCAAATGTTTCACCTTTACAGATTACTTCTGCCCCGTAAGCAGGAATAAAACCAGACAGCCTGGTTTCACCTGTAGATGCCCTGTCCAGAGGATTTTTGCCTTTAAGATTATTATAAGACAAATATTCACCTGCACTGGCAAAAGTAATGGAACCTCTGGCTCCATCAAGTTCTATTGTAATTCTGTCCTGATGATTGATACCCCAGGAAGGATCTATATTTAATTTTGTAAGGGCATATTCTGCAACTGCTTCAGCAGCTTTCAAGGCTCTCACCTTCTGCTCTATATTACCCATCATATAAAGGTGATTGGTGCTTATAAAAACCATAGACACTGTCATCATAGCTATAAGGACTGTAAGTAAAAGGACTGTTACAAGAGCCATACCTTTATGTTCGTGACGCGTCACTCGTGACGCGTCACGGGTTTGCATAATCTGATGTAAATTCGGGCAATCTTTCATATATTTCATAATAAAACACTCCTTTTCTGGAATTGTATTATTGTAACCTCCGGCATCGCGTAACGCGTTACAAAACTAATTTTTCGGCACTACAGATGCCTGTAGTTCAAAGATTTCATTCCCTTTATCACCTGTACCTGAAACAGAATAAATACTTCTATTTGATCCTTTTGCTTCTTTACTGTATATAATTTTTAAATTTATAATGGATTTATTTTTTGATACGAAAAAGGTATCAATACTGGATGCTACCGGCTTAAATTCCGGTAAAGGATCAACGGGAGGAGTTTCGGCAAGTTTATACTTCAAATCAAGATCCAACATAGGTGACGGTAGAGTTCTTTCCTCATTGTAAGATAAATATCTTCTGTAAAGAATTTTCTTCTTATTATTCACAGGATCTGCAGAAGAATAATATATTATAGTACCCTGCCAGAGAGGAGTTCCTCCATTGTTTGGATCATATGCAAAATCACTATTTTTCAGAGGGCTCTCAAAAGATATATATTCACCTTTCAGATCTAAAACAATAGATTCCTGACTGGATGAAGACAATTCACGTATAAGCCTTTTCAGAATAATTTCTCCGTTATTCTGAATATCCGTTCTTGCCCTTCCCATATTCCATGCCTTCATCCCTGCATCAAATATAGTATAAATAGCAATCATAAAAAAAGAAAAAATAACTACAGTAAGGCTTAATTCCACTACAGTGAAACCTTTTTTATTATTTTTCACAAAAATCTCTCCCATCAGTGATGCTTAGAAACAATAGTTTCCAGAAAAATTTTTCTCGGCCCTGATTTCTCTTCTTTCCATGTTACTTCAACCCTTATCTTTTTCAGATTTCTGTCATAATCTTCAAGCCTGAAAAGGTAAGTGTAATCACCTGTCCCTTTTATCGGCACAGTGCCCTCTGCTTCCACTGTGCATCCCCCTGAATCCCATATATTATATTCCATGTCACGATCCGGTGAAGTGCCATTCACCAGAAGCTTGCTCTGATTTGATATGATTGAAGACAGGTCAGATCCTTTTATATAATTACCGTCAAGGGATCTTATTAAATTCTGTGCTTCTGCTATTTTCCTATCGGCAAGTTCAAGGGCTGTAGTTCTGAGTTTTCCCTTTTTAATACCGCTCAGTCCATAGACAAAAACACCGCAGAGAACTACCAGAATTATACCTGCCAGCCCCAGGGAAACCATCAATTCCGCCAGAGTAAAACCATTTTTCTTACAGTACATTTTCTTCTGCCCCCTCTTTAGCTGATGTTATAATCTGTTAACTTGGACGTTAAACTCATATACATGGTTAACAGGTATTTTATTAAAAAATACAAACCGGTTGGTATCTTTTTGTTAAAAAAAATACTAATTTTTTAAACTATTCAGATAAATTATTAACTGGTCATGACACAGAAGTAAAACCTTTGCACTTCTGGCATTTTTTGCCACACTGCGGCATCCTGCCACAGAAGCAATTATAAACATTGCAGAAGCATTAGAATCGATGTCTTCTCTCACGTAACCTTTGCTTTTGCCTCTTTCAAGGGCGCTTTCAATAATCTTTGTACAGTTATCATATATCCTCTGAATACGGAGGCGAAAACCTTCGTCAACAGGAGACATTTCCACTGCAAGATTAGTCCAGGGACAACCGAGCATAACCTCTTCTTCTCTTACTCTGAAACTCCTGAGAATTTCTTTCAAACATTCTACAGGATCTTCACATTCATTTAGAGCTCCAAGGTAAATCTTCTCATAAAATTCAGGAAGCAATTCGTCCAGTATAGCATAACCTATAGCATTTTTACATTTAAAATGATGATAAAAAGCTCCCTTTGTAAGGCCGGTTTTTTCAAGGATACCATTTAAACCTGTCGCCCTGAAACCATTTTTATATATTTCGTGGAATGCAGTTTCCAGTATTAACTGCCTTGTTTTCCAGGCTTCAATTCTATTACTCATATCAACCAGCATATATGATTCTGTCAAATGATTCAATAGTATATTGTTAACATTTTGTTAATTTTTAATATTACCCGGTAAAATTATACAGAGATACTCTTCCTTACAGAACTTCCAATATTGTTCTATAAAATCATTCTTTCCACATATCTTCCATCAAATCCGACGTTTCTTCTTTTCTTTTTTTTGTTTCTTCATAATCAATAGTTATATCTAAAACATCTCCTTCTTCTGCACCTTCCGGCACCAGTTCCACAGGAAGATCGACTGTTTTTTTGTCAGAAAGTTCTACAACAGCATAATTTTCTTCGAATCTATCAATTATTACTTTCATTATATAAACACCTCTTTAATATGCGTGATGCGTGATGCGTG
>CALARM010000424.1 GCA_937888925.1 uncultured Synergistia bacterium
CGGAGGAGTAATAGTTGCCACAACAAGGCCGGAAACAATGCTCGGAGATACGGCAGTAGCAGTTCATCCCCATGATGAAAAATATAAAACTCTTACAGGAAAAACACTTGTTCTTCCCATACTGAACAGAAAAATTCCTCTCATAGGAGATGAATATGTAGATCCGTCTTTCGGAACAGGTGCAGTAAAGATTACTCCTGCCCATGACCCGAATGATTTTGAAGTAGGTAACCGTCATAAGCTGGAACAGATAGTGGTTATTGATGAAAAAGGTATAATGACAGATGAAGCCGGCCCTTATAAAGGCATGTCCAGAGAAGAATGCCGGAAAAAAATCATTGAAGATCTTAAAGAAGGCGGCTTTATGGTAAAGGTTGAACCTTATATGCATGGTGTCGGGAAATGTTACAGATGTAACACTTCTATAGAACCTCATATTTCAGAACAATGGTTCTGTAAGATGAAAGACCTTGCAGATCCTGCCATAGAAGCCGTCAAGAAAGGCCATATGAGGTTTTTCCCCGATAAATACAAAGATCTTTATCTTTACTGGATGGAAAACATAAAAGACTGGTGTATTTCCAGACAGTTATGGTGGGGTCACCGTATACCTGTATGGTATTGTGATGATTGCAATAATTATTTTGCCTCTATAGAGACTCCTTCAACATGTGAAAAATGTAACAGTTCACACATACATCAGGAGTCTGATGTTCTGGATACATGGTTCAGTTCCGGTCTGTGGCCATTATCTACTATGGGATGGCCTGAAGAAACGGAAGATATAAAATATTTTTATCCCACTTCTGTTCTTGTTACAGCCAGAGATATAATATACCTGTGGGTTGCAAGAATGATGATGATGGGACTGGAATTTAAGGGGGATGTACCTTTCCATCATGTCTTTATTCATGCAACAATACTCAATTCGGAAGGAAAGAGAATGAGCAAATCCCTGGGAACAGGTATAGATCCTCTTGACCTGATGGATAAATACGGTACAGATGCTACAAGGTTCGGTCTCACCTACATGACTGCCCAGGGACAGGATGTAAAATTCACAGAAGAAAGACTGGAAATGAGCAGGAATTTTGCCAATAAAATCTGGAATGCCACAAGATTTACGTTAATGAACCTGGAAGGCTTCACTCCGGGAAGTACATCAATTGACGATCTTGACCTGGATTTGCCTGATAAATGGATAATAAGCCGTTACGCAGGTCTTGTTACAAAAATGACCTACAGTTATGCCAACTATGAATTCAGTGAGGGAGCAAGAGAATTTTACGAATTTTTCTGGAATGAATTCTGTGACTGGTATCTTGAAATTTCCAAATTATCTCTCAATTCTCCCGATGAGAAAAGAAAATTTACTGTACAGTACGTCCTGTGGTATATACTTGCAGGTTCTATAAAACTCCTTCATCCCGTTATGCCCTTTATTACGGAAGAACTCTGGTCCTATCTGCCGGAAAGCAAAGGAACTATAATGTTTGCAGAATGGCCTTCCATAAATGAACAGATGATAGATAAAAAAGCCGAAGAGGATATGAATACACTTTCAGGTATTATAAAATCAGTAAGAACTCTGAGAGGTGATCTCTCTATTGCTCCTTCAAAGGAAATACAGATATATATAGAAGCACCTGAAGAACTTGACAGAATTCTTGTAGAAAAACACCATTCTTATATAAGTAAACTGGGGAAAATCAGTGACCTTACTATCAGGTCTTCCTTTGAGAAAAAGCCTGAAATGGCATTTTCTAATTGTTTCCAGACCATGATTATATATATGCCTGTAAAGGATCTTATAGATATAGACCAGGAAAAGAAAAAACTGACAAAAGAAATTGAAAAACTGGAGAAAGACCTGGTAAAAATGAATCATAAACTTGCAAATGAAGAGTTTCTGAGGAAAGCTCCTCAGGAGATTATAAATAAAGAAAAGTCCAGACAGGAAGAAACAGCTTTTAAATTGAACAGTATAAAGGAGAGACTCACTGTTTTTAATAATATGTCGTGATGTGTGAGACGTAATAATCGTGACGCGTGACGCGTGACGCGTGACAGGTGGTTCGTGATGCGTTATGCGTTATGCGTTATGCGTATTTTCAGCAGTACCCGGGCGAACACGGTTCGCATCTACTTTTCACTTTTCACTTTTCACTTTTCACTCTTATAATGACAGAAAATCTTTTCTATTAATTCCTCAGCTTCTCTATTTTTACCGTCTTTTAATAATTCAGGAATATTACTCTCCATAAGAGTTTCCCAGAATTTCTTTCTTTTTTCCGGTACCGGAATTTCTTTCTGTACCCTCTCTCTCATATTTCCAAGCATGGAAGTAAAGGTTCCATATGCTTCGGAATAAATTCTTTCAAGATCTTTTCTTATTTTTTTTGAGAGACATGGACTTTTACCTGATGTAGAAACCGTTATTATAAGAGGCCCTCTTCTGATAGAGGACGGAACAATAAAATCGCATAGTGACGGTTCATCAACAATATCTGCCAGGATTGCCAGTTCCCTTGTTTCTTCATAGACTGATTTATTTACCGCAGAAGAATCTGTTGCGGCAATTACAAGGAAAGCACCTTTCAGATCACCATGTTCATAAGCTCTGTTTATAACGGTTATTTTATTCTTCTGCCTGAGTTCTCTTAAATGCTCTGTTACCGAAAGTGCTATTACCGATACAGAACCTCCTGCTTCGAGTAGAGACAAAACCTTTCTTTCTGCCACTCTCCCGCCGCCTATAACAATACATTTTCTACAGGAAAGGTTTAATAAAACAGGATAATAAGAATCGTGACGCGTAACGCATGATGTGTGACGGTAGTATTGATTTTTATCTCTTCTATCCGTAAATTTATCCATAACAGTAATTTACTTACCTGACCATAAGCATGTAATAAAGGCTTTCCTCCCGTCACGGGTCACGCGTTACGCATCACGATTCAATTTTTATTCATTAACTCAGCAGTCTCTCAATTCCGTTAAAACTGTGTGTCCTCCATCGGAAAGAAGTTTTTCTGCCAGTTCTTTTCCCAGTTCCTTTCCTTTATCCCTGTCTCCCCTTATCTCTCCTTTAAACATTTTCTTTCCGTCCGTACTGGCAATGAAACCTTTCAATGTAAGGCTATTACCCGATATCGCCGCAGACGCCCCTGCAGGTATCTGACATCCTCCTTCTATTGCAAAAAGAAAAGTTCTTTCGGCAGATATTTCATCCCTGCTGACAGAATTATCTATTTCTTTCAACAGGTTAAGGATGTCTCTGTTATCTTTTCTTACTTCCACTGCAATAACTCCCTGCCCTGGAGAAGGAATTACCATATCAGGTGAAAAATATTCGGTAATTTTATCTTTCAGACCCATTCTTATAAGACCGGCTGCTGCAAGTATGAGCCCGTCAAATTCCCCTTCTTCAAGTTTTCTGAGCCTTGTATCCAGGTTTCCTCTTATATCTTTTACAATTAAATCAGGTCTCATAGAAAGAATCTGAGCTTTTCGTCTGAGACTGCTCGTTCCTATAACCTTTCCTCGTGAAAGCTCATGGAGTTTTCTTCCATCCTTTGATATAAAAACATCTCTCTTATCTTCCCTTAACGGAGTTGCTCCTATACATAACTCGTCAGGCAATACAGAAGGCAGATCCTTCAGGCTGTGTACAGCTATATCTACTGTTTTCTTTAAAAGTTCCTCTTCTATTTCTTTTACAAATAATCCTTTATCACCTATTTTAGATAAAGGCGTATCAAGTATTTTATCACCTTTAGTTTTTAT
>CALARM010000425.1 GCA_937888925.1 uncultured Synergistia bacterium
TGATAAAAGAAGCTCCTCTCGGCGATCCTCTGGAATTTAAATTAAAGAATTATCTTCTTTCTCTTAGAAAATCAGAAGCTTCAATGGTAAAAATCGAAGAGGAGGTGATTAATTTATGAGTAAATGTTTGTGTAATGGCGGAGAACCCTGTAAATGCGGAGATAACTGTCTGTGTAAGACAGAGATACATCTTACAGTCAACTTAAATTTAGAAAAAATAACCGTTAAACCTGACATAGCAAAGCAACCTTTAGAGACCAGACGTTAACAAATATATTAGAGTTCTAACAGATAATAGAAGAATAAATATAAAGGTGATTATTTATGAATAAGTGCTTATATATAGATGAAAAGATATGTGATTCTGCAGAAAACCATAATAAGAAAAATAAAAAAAATCTGACTGTTGCTCTCACAGGTAATCCAAATTCAGGGAAGACAACTCTTTTTAATGTTCTTACAGGTTCACGGCAGCATGTAGGCAATTACCCTGGCGTTACAGTAGAAAAAAAAGAAGGGTTATGCAAATATAACGGTATGGAAATAAAAATAGTTGATCTACCGGGGACATACAGTTTAACAGATTTTTCTCCTGAAGAACGTGTAGCGCGAGATTTTATAATAAATGGAAATGCCGATATAATCGTAGATGTAATAGATACTTCAAATCTGGAAAGAAATCTGTATCTTGCAATTCAAATTATAGAAACAGGCAGACCTGTTATATTATCATTTAATATGATGGATGAAGTAGAATCTCAGGGATATAAAATTGATGTGTCTTCAATTTCCCGTGCTCTCTCAGTACCTGTTATAAGAACTGTAGCAAGCAAATCGCAAGGTATAGAAGAGTTAAAAAAACAGATAAGCACTCCAGTATATAATAAAAAGGTACCTCTCTATTCGGAAGAACTGGAAAAAGAAATAGAGAAACTGGCATCTTTTATAACAGAAGAGGAAATTCCGGAAAAATACTCTTCACGATGGCTTTCCATAAAACTCCTTGAACATGATAAAGACATAATAAAAAGACTTGAAGTTCATGAAGAATTAATAAAAGTATCGGAAGAAAGCAGAAAATATCTAAAAAATCTTTATGGTAAAGAAGTCGAATATATAATATCTGAAGAAAGATATAAATTCATAAATAAACTTCTGGAAAACAATCTGAACCCTCCGGAAACGGACAAAACATCACTGACAGAAAAAATAGATAATGTACTGACAAATAAATTTTTCGGAATCCCTGTTTTCATAATATCTATGTGGCTGATGTTTCATATTACATTCACAGTAGGAAGTTATCCTGTGGGGTGGATTGAAAAACTTATTACCTTAACAGGTAGCGGCATGGCTTATCTATTAAAAGACAATTTACTGAAATCACTTTTTATAGACGGTATAATTGGTGGTGTCGGGAATGTAATGGTCTTTCTTCCAAATATAATAATATTATTTTTTGCCATAGCTCTTCTGGAAGATACGGGATATATGGCCAGAATAGCTTTTATTACAGACAGAATAATGTATAAAATAGGTATACACGGAAAGGCTTTTATACCTCTTATTGTCGGTTTCGGCTGTACAGTGCCTGCAGTTATGGCAACAAGAACCCTTGACGGCAAAAAAAACCGGCTCGTTACAATATTTATACTACCTTTTATAAGCTGCAGTGCAAAATTACCTGTATATTCATTATTCATATCAGCTTTTTTCTCTGCTAATATGGCAGGAACTATAATGTTCTCCATCTATTTTGCAGGTGTCATAATATCTGTAATTATGGCTAAAATTTTCTCAAAATATCTTTTTCCTGAAGAAACATCTTTTTTCATAATGGAACTTCCTCCTTACAGAATACCAACACTAAAAAATCTTTTTATTCATACCTGGGACAGGGCAAAACATTATATTCAAAAAGCAGGTACCTTTATACTTATGTTTTCCGTTATTATATGGTTTATCACAACCTTTCCGACAACCGGAAAAGGTAACATGCTGGAAGGAAGTTATGCAGGTCAGACTGGTAAATTACTGGAACCTTTACTAAGACCTATCGGACTGGACTGGAAATCAGGAGTGGCTATTGTATCCGGCTTTGCCGCAAAAGAAGTAGTAGTATCTACTCTCGGAACTATATATAATCTGAAGGACACAGACGAAAACTCCATTTCTCTTAAAGAATCCATAAAGAAAGATAGTAATTTCTCTCCTTTGAAAGCTCTATCCCTGTTATTATTTGTTCTGCTTTATATGCCATGTATGTCGGCCATATCGGTAATATACAGAGAAACAGGCATAAAATATACTTTATTTATCATATGTTATACTACTGCCATAGCCTGGATAATATCATTTTTTATATATCAGGGAGGGAAGCTTATAGGAATAGAATAATATTTTTTTTAACATACTATTGAGACTCAGTATCAAAATAAAGAAAGGCGGAATTATAATGTCAACAATAAGCAAGATTTACTCCTATGAAGAAATTTCCAATAATCTAATATCTTTTATATCAGGAGGATTTGTGCCGGACAGAGCCAGAAGTTATGAAAAAATTCATTCTGATATAACAATATTTCTTCATCACATATATGAATATGAAAAAGGCCTGAGAAATCTGGTGCTTTATACAAGCAGGGTAAGCTATAAAGATTTCATAGAAAAAAAACTGTCAGATAAACATATAGATTATCTCATCCATCACGTAACAGATAGTAAAATCAATGTTTTTTTCGGTAATTCCCTCTGTATTGACGTTCTTAAAAATTTCGGCAATAAAGGGCTCAAGGAATTCACCAATGAAGAAGATTTTATACTGGGCATAATGCTCGGTTACGGCAGACTGAAGCAATGTGAACGATATATAAAGAGGAAAAAAATTTAAAAATTGATTGAGACCAGGTATCAAATATTTCAATCTGAAACAGAGTCATATATACATAACGTATTAAAGTTTTTATATAAAAGGAGAATTCTTATGAAAAGCACAGGTGTTATAGGTTCAAGCAATTCAGCATGGTCTGTGTCCTGTTATCTTTCCAGCCTCGGCTATGATGTTTATATGCTTGTAAGACATTTTGACATGGTAAAAACCATAGCAGAAAAGAAGGAAATTAAAGCTTATGATAAGCTGAACGGCACATTTAAAATAAAAGACATTACTGATAATGCGGAAGAATTTATGAAACAGGTAAGTACAATCTTTATATGTACTGTTACCACTGCCTATATGGATGTAATGAAAAGAATAAGTCCTTATTTAAGGCATGGGCATGAAATAATACTTTTTTCAAGCAAGCTGGGAGGTGTTCTTGAGGTTACGAATTTTCTCAGAGAAAAAAATATAACAGGTGTAAAAGTCATAGAAACAGATGCAATTTTTGCATCCAGAATAGTTTCCCCTGATACCGTATGGATAAGAGGTTATAAAAAATGGAATCTCTATTCATCGGAAAACACATCGGAAACGGAGAAAAACAGTTCTATAATAAAGGAATTTTTTCCTGATCTGGAACAGGCAGAAAATTTTATTCAAAGAGGACTTACAGATTTCGGAGCCATGGCCCACCCTCTTATCATGCTTGCCAATATGAACAAGGTAGACAGAAAAGAAAGTTTTCTTTTCTATTACGAAGGTTTTACCGAAAATACCATATCCCTTCTTGAAGAAATGGAAAAAGAAAGAAATGCCATAGGACAGGCCTATAATACCAGTTTTATAAGTTTAAAGGAATTACTGGATAAATATTACTGCTGTATGAGAGACAACCTTTATGACACACTGGTTCATGTACCGAATTACAGTAAAAGTATTTCCCCTGATACACTGAACCACAGATTTGTAATGGAAGATATATGCTGCAGCCTTGTTCCTGCATGGTATCTGGCAAGAACGGCATATATAAAAACACCTTTAATAGATTCTGTAATAAATATTTTTTCAGTAATTTTAAAGAGAAATTTTTTGCAGGAAGGAAGAACTATGGAGAGACTCGGACTTTCAGGAAAAAATAAAGATGACATACTTAAATTTATATACACTTAAATGTTTTAACAAATCACAGGTGATCTTCGCGTCACGCATCACGCGTTACGCGTCACGAAATACAAAAAACAACCACAAGGAGGTATTTACAATGACTAATATTACAATTAATGAAACCAGGAAAGGAAGACTCTTTCTTTGCACCCTTTGCAACGGTATTCATCTGGAATTCGGAAATGTTTCCCTGAAATTTGATCAGAAAGAATTTATTGAATTCAGAAAACATCTGGAAAGTCTGGATATAAACAATAGTAATAAAAAATTATATATGAACGAAAAGGGGAAAATAGTTTTTGTCACAGGTCTCCCTGAAATAGTTCTGCTTTTTGACAGAGATGAAGTGGAAGAAATTAAATCGCTTATTCTTGATGATCATATACTGGAACACATATCAAATATTATGCTGACAAGATCCTATGCAGGCAATCAGTGTTACTGGAATTCGTTAAAAGAAACTATTAAATCAAATTAATCAGGGAGTTAAACGGAAATAATGAATGTAGAAAAAAAATTCAATTATGTAGCATCCATGTGGATAATATTATCTCTTCTTTCAGCATCAATAGAACCTGTAATAGTAAAGGTTGTTTACCAGGGTAACATTACTCCTTACCAATTGCTGTTTATTAAAACCCTGATGGCTGCGCTGGTAATATATCCTCTTACAAGAACCTTCAGATGGATTGGATGGAAAGGGATGCTCAAAATAGGAAGTGTAAGTATTCTGTTATTGCTGAATAACCTCTCTTCTCTTATAGCACTGAAACATATATCTGCCGTAATATACATAACATTTGTTACGACAAATCCGGCCATAATAGCCATAATCAACTCGGCACTGGGAAGAGACAGACTGGACATAAAATTCTGGACAGGTTTTCTCCTGTGTTTCTTCGGAGTGCTTCTTACACTGGATCCGGGCGGTATAAACCAGTGGAACATAACCGGCATATTTTTCGTATTCTGTGCCATGATATGCACGGTAATATACAGAACCAGAATGGAAGACATTACGTCGGAATTCACGCCTGCCCTGGTTTCCACATATATATTCTGGATTAACGGCCTTCTGGTACTGTTGTTTTTTACGCCTGCAGCATTACCTATGCCTGCTGAAGCCTGGAAACCGGGCATATGGATCGGTCTTGCAGGTGCAATGGCAAATGTAGCATTTCTCTATGCCCTTCATATACTCGGTTCTACAAGGGTATCCATATTTAATATGTTACAGAGACCGTTGATTATCATATTTGCTGCCATAATCTTAAAAGAACATCTCTCACTGGCACAGATTGGAGGAATTATTATGGTTATGGCAGGTATTCATCTTACTAAAGTACAGAGA
>CALARM010000426.1 GCA_937888925.1 uncultured Synergistia bacterium
GTGAAGAGTGAAGGGTGAAGAGTGAAGGGTGAAGAGTGAAGGGTGAAGAGTGAAGAGTGATGGGTGATGGGTGAAAAATAAAAAAGGAGGAAATATTATGTTAAATACATCTGGTTCTTCGAGTAAAGATATTGCGGAAATGCTTCTGGAGGAAGGACTTATTACACCGAGGCAACTGGAAAAAGCTATAGATCAGCAAAAAAGCAGTAATGAATCTCTGGAAAGAATCATAATAAATCTGGGTTATGTAACGGAAAAAGAGGTTACGGAAGTAATAGGTAAGGAAATGGGTGTTCCCTTTATTGACCTTGATGAGGTGCAGATAGACATGGAACTTGCCCGAACTGTACCGGAACATCTTGCCCAGAGGTATAAAGTCATACCGGTAGGACAGGAAAATCAGAAACTGGCACTTGCCATGGTTGACCCTTTAAATGTCTTTGCCATTGACGATATAAGGCTTATTACCGGTTTCGATATTGAACCGATGATCTCTACTGAAGAAAGTATTATGAGGGCAATTAACCATCATTTCGGCGGAAAAAGTATTATGGAAGTCCATGAAGAAGTTACGGGAATTGCAATGAGTGATTTCGAAGATCTTGAACAGATTGAAGAACAGGATGAACTTGATATAGGTCAGTTGCAAAAACTGGTAGATGAAGCGCCTATTGTAAGAGTGGTCAACCTGATTATTACCCAGGCAATAAATGATAAAGCAAGTGATATTCACATAGAACCAAGGGTAAAGAATGTATGTGTCAGATACAGAATAGACGGTGTTCTCCATGAAGTCATGTCACCGCCGAAACATATTCAGGCTCCCATGATATCCCGTATAAAGATTATGGCAAGCCTTGATATTGCAGAAAGAAGAATCCCTCAGGACGGTAAAATACATCTCAAGCATGATAATAAAGAATATGATCTCCGTGTATCTACCCTTCCTACGGTTCACGGAGAAAAGGTAGTTATGCGTATCCTGGATAAAAGCGCCGTTATGATAGGCCTTGACAAACTGGGACTTATGCCTGACACGAGAGCGGTATTTGAAGATCTTGTATTTAAACCTTATGGAATGATCCTTGTTACAGGGCCTACAGGAAGCGGAAAATCCACCACTCTTTATACTGCATTGAATATGTTAAATACTTCCGAAGATAATATATGTACAGTAGAAGACCCTGTTGAATACCAGCTTCCCGGCATAAACCAGGTACAGATAAACCCCAAGGCAGGACTTACTTTTGCTGCGGCACTGAGAAGTTTCCTCCGTCAGGACCCCGACATCATAATGGTCGGTGAGATTCGTGACGGTGAGACGGCTCAGATTGCCATTGAATCTGCTCTTACAGGCCATCTTGTATTGAGCACCCTCCATACCAATGATGCGGCAGGTGCCATAACCCGTCTCATAGATATGGGTATAGAGCCCTTCCTTGTGGCATCGGCCCTTGTGGGAGTAATTGCCCAGAGGCTCGTAAGAAGAATATGTCCCAACTGCCGCGAAGCCTATACACCGCCGGAAGAAGCTGTTGCGAAATTCGGACTTAACCTTGCAGATACGAATATAGTCTTCTATCACGGAAGAGGCTGTGACCACTGCAAGGGAACAGGGTATAAAGGAAGAAGCGGTATTTATGAAATGATGACAGTCAATGAAAATGTCCGTCCTCTCATCCTGAGAAACGCTCCTACCATAGAAGTAAAAGATGCGGCCATAGAAAACGGAATGGTTACTCTTCAGGAAGACGGATTACGTAAAGTGCTTGAAGGTACCACTACAATAGAAGAATGTCTGAGAGTAGTTTATGTTGGAGAAGAGATGTAAAAAATCGCAGTATGCGGCCTGAACCGCATACTGTGATGATTCAAATAAAATTTGCATTCCCATCCATATTTATTTATAATATATAATATCTATACATGGATTTATAAAAGAGAGATATAAGGGAGATTGCAATGATATGAAGAAATGTCTGGAAAGTTTAGCAAAAAAATTGAACTTTACCCTGGAATACAAAGGAATTTATCAGAGACCTCATTTATACGGGACTTATAAAAACAATGCATTTTTGATATACTTCAAACGAAAAGCCAACACATTAATAGTAACGACTCCTTTAGAAATAAAAACACAATGTGTCCTGGCTATTTCCCCGAAAACTTTTATCGTCCGGTTAACAGAGAAAATTTTCGGTTCTACTAAAACCTGTAATAAAGAATTTGATAATAAATTTTCATTATACTGTGACTCTGAAGATGTAGTAAAATATATTTTAACACCTGATGTATTGAATAGTATGCTGGAATTTAATAATATAGAGCTTTATATAGAATATCCGGCACAGGATAATATAACATGTGAAATACCTTTTAAAATTGCCTGGCGTTTTTCTGAGATAACAGATTTTATTTCCGGGATAGATTTCAAATCACTGTTTAATATTATGTGTACTATATCCGAAGGGGTTACTGCTTATAAAAATAATTGATGATGTCAGTTTTATAAAAAATCTTCACAGAAAGGAGCGATATATATGTCATTTATGGAATCACTGGGAAAAATGATAAAGGATACGGTTAATGACATGGGTAAAGAATTAAAAAGTCTGGGAGGAGAATTTAAAGGTCTGGGAAGTGATTTGACAAATATTCCCGGAGAAGTATTAAATGTAGGAAATCACGTAAAAGATCTGTCGGGAGAAATTGTTGATATAGGAGGCGAAGCCTGTAAAGAAACAGGTAAAGTCTGTTCGGAAATAAAGAAAGATGCAGAAGATCTTTTGAAGTAGATGTAAGATTTTGTACAATAAGACCTGACCGGTAGTTTTCATAAAAATTATCAGGTTAAAAAAATCATTTCAGAACAACAATGTCTTTTTCCGAAAGACCTGAAATTATCTCAATATAATCTTTACTAAAAATGCCGGTTTGAACTTCTCGTTCCTGTGTTTTTCCGTTCTCATACAGAAGAACACAGGATTTACCATTCTTTTTCATTATAGAAGAGACAGGAAGGACAAGAATATTTTCTTTTGATGCACTTATGAATTTCAAATCTACATACATATAAGGTTCTATGTGGCTTTTCCCTCTGTCAAAATCAATTAAAGCTTCAAACATACCATTTGAAGAAGGTTTTATTGCCTTAACATATCCTGTAAAATCTTCCTTACCGGCACAAATCTTTACCTTCTGGCCGTTAGATATGGACGAAAGTTCACTTCCTGTTACTTCGGCTCTTACAAATAATTTATCACTTTCACCTATAACCATACAGTGTGTGCCTGCATCCACTTCTCCACCTGTTCTCAATCTGTCTATAAAAATAACTTCCCCCTTTAGAGGGCTTTTTATTCTGGTTTTCAGATAATTTTCTCTGGCAAATTTTAAATTCTGCTCTTCTCTTCTGAGTTGTTCTCTGGCTATCTCCACATCTTCAGGGGATAATTTATTGGCTCTGGGGAAAATGGCAAGTTTTCTTTTGCATTTTTCCACTCTGTCCATAGCCGCAGCTATATCTTTTTTATTCTGAGCTTTATTCATTTCAGCCTGTTTTTTTGAACTTTCATATCTATAAACCCATTCTTTAAGCCTCAATGACGCAAGTTCCTCATCTCTGCTCCTTTTCGAACTCACACTGTCCAGATCCTTGAGGGATTGATCATAATCAAGAGAAGCTTTGTTATATTTATTTTGAGAATCTTCCCACTGTTTTTTAGATATTATTTTTCCGTCGAATAATTCTTTACTGCGTTTTAATTCTGCCTCTGCTTCTTCTTTTGCTATTTTTTTCTTTTTTACATCTACCTCTCTCTGGGATATCTGAGAAGAGTCTTTTTCAAGATTTAAATAATTATTTTCAGATTCTTTCAATGTTCTTTCTGCCGAATAAACATCTTCATCGTCATTTAATTCCTTCTGCTGACAGTATGATATGGTCTGAGTAAGAAGTTTTTCCGCATCTTCCAGTGCCATTTCAAGCTGTACCTTTTCAAGCTCGTTCTTTTCCTGTTCTATGGTAAATTTTTCCTGAACTTTAGACACATTTAATTCTGCTTCCCGTAACATGCTCTCTGCTTCATCATACTTATTTTCAATATCAGGATTACTGATTATAATCAATTCCTGGCTTTTTTTTACTTTATCTCCTTCTTTCACTTTAATTTCTTCTATAGTCCCGGAAATTTCCGCAAAAACATCGCTTTTTACGGACAGTTCCGCAATACCTTTTAACTCTGCCGAATATACATCAAAATGCTTTACCCTTTCAGGAGAAACTGTGCTAATTTCCTTCTTTTCAGTCTGACAGCCAGTCAGCATAATTAACAATATTATAAAGATAAATATCGTTCTCATATTCTATCGAATTCCTTCATCAACCGGTTCTATATCCCATGATTGCCCTATAACACCGGTAATAAGAGCCATTTTTTCTTTTGCCAGTTGAAAATCTATAAGTGACTGGAGAGCATTTACTCTGGCACCTGTAAGAGCCTGTGTTGTCGTTGTTACTTCCAGTATGGTAGCAAGACCCATTTTATACTGTAATTGTGTGGCATCAA
>CALARM010000427.1 GCA_937888925.1 uncultured Synergistia bacterium
CCCTATCTTTATATTTTACCTGCTCTGATATTTATGTTAGCCCTTACTATATTTCCAAATTTATATTCCTTCTATATATCCTTTACAAATTATAGTTTCCCCTATCATTATGAACATTATAAATTTGTAGGACTTGCTAATTATTACGATATCCTTACAGGAAGCGAAATAAAAGTTTTCCTGGGTATATTTATATGGACACTGATATGGTCTATAGTAAGTGTTGTGAGTCAGGCAATACTCGGTCTTATACTTGCTCTCATCCTTAATCAGAAAAAACTCGGAGGGGTAAATATATACAGGACACTGTTTATTATTCCATGGGCCATACCTGCCTTTATAAGTGTTCTTATGTGGGGCGGCATATTAAATTCGGAAGGCTCTATAAATACAATGCTTGTAGCTCTTGGCATAGGTAAAGTAAAATGGCTTATAGATCCTTTCTGGGCAAAATTTTCAGTTCTCCTTGTAAACCTGTGGCTCGGATTTCCGTTCATGATGTCAGTAAGTCTCGGTGCTCTTCAGAGTATACCTGGAGACGTTTACGAAGCTGCCTCTGTTGACGGTGCCACTAAAGTACAGCAATTTTATAAAATTACACTTCCTCTTTTGAAAACTGCCATGATTCCGGTGCTTCTTACAAGTTTTGCCTTCAGTTTTAACAATTTTACCGGTATATATCTACTGACCCAGGGAGGTCCTCCTGTTCCCGGAGGTTCCGATGGTGCAACAGCAGCAGGTGCTACAGATATATTGATATCCTATACATATAAACTTGCCTTCGGTCAGGCAAATACTGCATTCTACGGACTTGCATGTGCCTATGCAGTAGTTATTTTCCTTATGATAGGCACTCTCAGTGCAGTTAACTTTAAAATGTCCGGAGCCTTTGAAGAACTTTAAAGAATAGGAGAAAAATAAAATGGAAGAAAAAAATAATATTACTCCAACTATGATCATATCTCATATAGTCCTTATAATCATGTTAATTGCAATACTATTTCCGGCGGCATGGGTGCTGTCAACATCTTTCAGTGCAGTAAATACTCTGCAGACTTCTTCAATTTTTCCGACAGCCTTTACTGTTGATAATTATATTAAATTAATAAAAGAAACTCCTTTTCTTACATGGATGAAAAACAGTCTTATAATATGTGTGTCAAGTACATTAATAGCATTATTCCTTACTACTACCGCAGGTTATGCTTTTTCAAGATTTAAATTTGCAGGAAGACGTTTCGGTCTCATGTCAATGATAATAGCCCAGATGTTTCCCGGTATGATGGCTATGGTGGCACTGTTTAAACTGCTTAACTGGCTCGGAATTATTACATCAGGTGCTATAGGCCTGAACACCCTTACAGGACTTATACTCATATATGCAGGAGGAAGTATTCCCTTCAATACATGGATGCTGAAAGGTTATATAGACAGTATTCCTAAATCAATAGAAGAATCTGCCTATATAGACGGAGCAAGTAAATGGCAGACATTCACTAAGATTGTATTACCTTTGCTCGGCCCGATGCTCGTAGTTGTGGCTATTTTCAGTTTTATACAGCCCTATACCGATTTTCTTCTTCCTGTCATCATACTTCAGGATCCTCAAAAATATACTCTTGCAGTAGGCCTTCGTTCACTGGTAAGCGGACAGTTTACCAAGAACTGGACTATGTTTACGGCAGCTGCCACACTGGGAGCCATACCTATTATGGTTATGTTCCTTTCATTACAGCGTTTCCTTGTAGAAGGATTGACTAAAGGTGCAGTAAAAGGTTAGTGAAAAGTGAAAAGTGAAAAGTGAATTTACAGGAAAGGATTTTTTCTATGACATTTTCAGATGGAAGTCAGAATAATAAAAAATCTCCCCTATTCCATGACTTTCAGGAAATGGCGGGAGAAGAGCTTGATATAAAACTCAGAGAAATACTGGGGGAAGAGTTTTCAATTGATTATGTCAAAAAAGCTGCAGAATATATTCAAAAAGGAAATATTACAGGAGCTCTTGAAGAATATGAAAAAGCAATTGAAGAATTTCCCGATAATCCTCTCATATATCAATGTATCGGTAACTTACATGCTGATACCGGAAATATGGAAGAAGCTCAGATAAATTATGAAAAAGCAATTGCCATAGAAGAAAACCTTCCTTTTACCCGTAATAATCTCGGCCTCATCTTTGCAAAAACAGGAGAGCCGGAAAAAGCCATAAGAGAATTTAAAACAGCTATAGAACTCTGTCCGAAAGAAGATAAATTCTGGAATAATGCAGGTAATGCATGGGCTCAGTCAGGAAATTTTAAAGAAGCAATAGTCTCTATAAAAAAAGCTGTAGAACTTAACAATTCCTGTATAAACTATCAATTTAACCTTGCCCTCTGTCTTGAAAAAGACAGTCAATTCAACGAAGCTGTCAAAGTTTATGAAGAAATATTATCCCGGGAACCGGGAAATAAAAAATCACAGGAGAGACTGCTTAACCTTTATAAAAAAGATAAAAATTATGAAAAAGCACTGGATTTATTAGAGAAAGGCCTTTCATTAAATAGAACGGCATGGCTTCTTCAGGAAAAAGGTTCTATTCTAAAAGAGATGAAAAACTTTGAAGCTTCTTACAATACACTGGAAGAAGCACTCTCTCTTGATAGTTCAGCAATATCGAATTTCGAAATTCTCGGTTATTCATGCCTTAAAGAAGATATAAATAAACCGGATATTTCAGAGCAGGTTTATACAAAGCTTGTAGAAAAAGAACGTCAGAGAAAAGAATTTTATAACAGCCTGGGAATAAGTCTGAGAAAACAGGGAAAACTGGATGAAGCAGCGGAAATATATAAAAAAGGAATAGAAATAAATCCAGCCTGGAGTGAAATAAGACAGAGTCTTGGAAATGTATATGCAGATCAGGAAAAATATGATGATGCATTGAGGGAATTTCAGAAAGCTTCAGAACTTACTCCAAATGATCCATGGATCTATGGTAAAACAGGACACATATATCAACTCACAGGAGAATATAAAAAAGCTATTGAATATTTTGAAAAAGCTTTAGAATTAAATCCCACACTGGCTGAAGCAGCTATAAGTATGGGAGTTGCATATTATTATCTTGATAATATGGAAAAAGCAGAAAGTAATTTCTACCATGCCACTCTGCTGGACCCTCTCAATGTAAAAGCACATGGCTGCTGGGTAGAAACGGTGATGCAACAAAAGAATCTCAAAATAGCAATAGAAAGATATGAAAAAGAACTGAAAGATTTCCCCGGGCAATCCATACTTCACTATGGAGCAGGACTATGTTCTTTTTATCGTTACCAGCTGGATAAAGCGTTAAAAGAACTGGATAATGCCATAAGATTAAATCCATGTATTCCGGAAGCCTTTGCATTAAGAGGGGATATAAGTTATGAGTTAAAAAAATTAGATGAAGCTATTTCCTTTTATGAAAAAGCAAAAAATCTGGATCCCTGTGAACCGGATTACGATTATACAATAGGATATATTAAAAGGATAAAGAAGGAAGATTCTTCTCCTTATTTTGAAAGAATCTGTACCATGTCACCCGGAACCTTAACAGGTAAATGTGCCATGTCTTTTATATTAATAGACAAAGGAGAAACAGACAGGGCAAAAGATATACTTACGGAAGCCGTTAAATTAAATACAAAAGCAAGTGAACCCTATTTTATTCTTGGTTTAATTCATGAAATATCAGGAGAAACTGAAGAGGCATTAAATTACTACAGAGAAGCTTATAAACTCAATCCTATGGAATTTGATGCAAAAAGATCGACTGACCGATTAATAAAAGAAAGGAAGGTGTAAAAGAATTTATTAACTATTATGAGCATACAAACAGATAATACACAAACAGCAGATATAAACAAACAATATGAAGAGCACTATCAAAAAGGACAGTCCTATTTCAGAAAAGACGATATGGAGAAAGCTTTTGAGCATTTTTCAAAAGCTGTAAATCTGAAATCCGACTATGCAAATGCTTATACAGGATTAGGAGTTGTCTACAGGAGACTCGGTGATTTTGAAAAATCCCGGGAAAATCTTGAAAAAGCATTACTGTTAAATATGAAATCTCCTGCAGCACATAATAATCTCGGAAATTTATATTATGAACAGGGGAAACTGGAACTGGCACTGAGTGAATATCAGAGGGCAGCCAG
>CALARM010000428.1 GCA_937888925.1 uncultured Synergistia bacterium
GACCACCGAGATCTACACTCTTTCCCTACACGACGCTCTTCCGATCTAGGCATGGAAGACTGAAGTCCTATGTAATAGGTGCCTGCAGTGCCTCCTCTTATTCTTATGCCGTCTCCTTTTCTTACCATACCGTAATAGGATGCTCCGAAAGCAACAGCCAGGTCGAGGTCTGTCGATTGAAGTTGTTTCACAGGAGAACTTCCTTCTCCTTCAAGCCATGAATTGATACAGGCCAGAAGTCTCTGCTGCAGTATTTCAGAATTAAAGACTCCTCCGTTAAACAGAACTGCTGTCGGATGGACAAAGGTCTGTTTTTCTTTTTTGAGTGCCGGATAATCTTTAAGGGATTTTACATGGGCACTTAAAAATTTCGCAAGATGTTTTGTAATCGCAGGTTCCTGTGCATAGGGAAGACCCATCTCACGAAGACCGATGCTTATTTTGCTTTTCGGATGTTCAGACGGTGAGATAAGGGGAAAAAATCCTTCGATCAGTATTTTTTCCAGGTCACTTCTCTTTAATTCTGTTTTTATGGACCCTCCTATTAATTTACTTCCCCTTCCCGGTATAACTACAGGGCATGATTCCATTTTTTCTTTTTGAAGTAAATTTTCCTTTGCTGCCCTGCACTCATGGCTCAGAACCTGGAACTGCCATGAGTCAATATTCGTGCCTTCTTTTTTCAGGTTTTCCCTTACAGAAGCAGCGAGAGCAAGATCCATATTATCTCCGCCGAGAAGTATGTGATCTCCAACAGCTATTCTTTCCAGTGACAGTTCTCCCTCTGTTTCACCTACTGCTATGAGACTGAAGTCAGTAGTACCGCCTCCTATGTCACAGACAAGTATTAAATCTCCTACTTCTACCTGTTCACGCCAGTCATCTCCCATTTCGGAAAGCCATGAATAAAAAGCTGCCTGCGGTTCTTCCAGTAATGTTACATTGAGTCCCGTTCCTTTTGCCGCTTCTACCGTCAGGTCTCTTGCAACAGGATCAAAGGACGCCGGTACTGTAAGAAGTATTTCCTGTGTCTCAAATGCACTTTCCGGGCCTTCAGAGGCAAATTCTTTATTCCATGCATCTTTAATATGTTTTAAATACATAGTGGATGCTTCCACTGGAGAATATTTTTTTACATCATCCGGGCTTTTCCACGGAAGGACCTTTGCATGTCTGTCTATATCGGGATTGCATAGCCATGATTTTACGGAAGAAATCATCCTCTGAGGGACTTTTCCTCCATGATTTCTTGCAAATTCTCCTACAGAATAATCTATCTCTTTCTCCCAGGGAAGAGATAGACTTCCTCCCGGTAATTCCACTTCTCCCGGAATGTAGAGAAAAGATGGAAGAACAGCCCTCAATTCCACATTACCTGGCTGGACTACCTGCGGTATCTCAAATAATACATTATCTCCGTATTCATCATCCCCTCCGGGGAGTTTCATATATGCTACAGCACAGTTTGTAGTGCCGAGATCTATACCTATTATATATTTTGAATTTTCCATTTTTTTTACCTCCTTAATTTCAGTGACCGGTGACCAGTGACCAGTGGCAGTTATAATAACTGACCTTTAGTCTATTATATTGAATGGTCGCAAAAAATCAACACTTCAACTCTTCAAATCTACAATAAATAATACATGAAATCAGCTTTCCTGGTAACTGGTAACTGATAACTGTTCACTGTTCATATTTCCACTTCTGCCGGTTCTATTATAGATCCGTCGTCACCTTCAGGCAGAGGCGGCAGTTTTGTCTTTAAAACCTTCCATCCATGATGGCGAAGAGTGCCTTTAAAAGGCGGAGAACCTGTTACATTACCTGTAAGTCTTATCTCCGACGGGTTAAATCCTTTCTCTATTGTTACAGGTTTCCCTTCTTCTTCCTTTAAAACTTCTCCTATAGTTATATAATTATTCAGGGCTTTATTGCATTTTTCATGAAGTGTTCTTGCCACTGCTCCTATCTGACTGTCACTGTACGAGTCTATTTTCTCCTGAAGAAAATCCATAAATCTTGCATCTCTCTGAAGTATGGCAAGTATTCTTGTGTCTTCAATTCTGTCTTCCTCTATCTGAGGTACTGGTTTTTCAAAAAATTTATTTACATGGTCTGAAAATTTTGCATTCATAAATATCTGAAAAAAGCATTTGAATGCAAGTATAAATTTATTCATAATTATTATCTCTCCCTGTAAATGTTTATAGTAATTAGAGTTTGTGTCATAACTATCCATAAATAATAACCTCGTAATGCGTAAATCGTAATGCGTGATGCGCAGGGATATAAACCCGTCACGCGTTATGTGTTACACGTCACGATAACTTAAATTTTAGTAAGTTATGAAACACACTATATTTTTACGATTATATAATAGACAGGCTTTCAGGTCAAATATTATAGTGATGAGTGAAGAGTGAGGGAAAACTTTAAGAAGTGAGCAACTGGTAGAAATTTCTATCAGTTGCTCACCGAATAGTCTTAATACCCTGGCTTTTTTATAGACCAGGGATGACTGTGGCCATTGGTAGTAGACGAAGTTATATTTACTGTATTCCCATTGTTAATATCATTAATTTGCGCCTGTGTAAGAGTTACATTATGGGTATGGCCATTTACAGTTGTACTTGTATAGGTAACACCTGCAACTGGAGGATTACTTACATCTACCATTGATATTACCAGATTGTGGGTATGGCTTTCTACAGAATCGGATTCCTGAGCAAAACTTTTCATAACATTCCATATATGTGTGTGACCATTGGCACTTGAAGAAGTGATACCTTTAACGGTATTGCCGTTATTTATATCTGTGAGCTGTGCCTGGGTCAATGTTATAGCATGTGTATGGCCTTCAACTGTGGTACTCGTATAGGTTTTGCCTGCAGCTGGAGGATTTGTCAGGTCGGATAATGAAACTGTAATATTATGCGTATGATTTGTTGTGGAAGGTGTCGGAAGAGACGACGTAACAACAAATGTTCCCGGTGTCGATGTTGCAGTAGGTGTGAAAGTCGGTGTTGCAGTACTTGTAGGGCCCGGCGTATTTGTCGGAGTCGGTGTTTTTGTAGGCCCAGTAGTTCCTGTTGCTGTTGGTGTGTATGTCGATGTTGGCACAATGATTACTGTGTTGTCATCTCCACAGCCTATTAATGATACAATAACAGAGAGAATGAGAAAGATTGAAATGAATAATACTTTTGAATTTAACATAAAATCCCCTTTCTTGTTGAAAATTCACAGGAAAATTCTATGGAAATTTCTAAAATCCTCTGTGTTTTCAATATTTAGTAAATTTCTTTAAATCTTTTTTTTTAATTTTTTTGTGAAACTTTTTGCATTTTCCTCCGGTAATGTTATTATGAATATAAATAAAAATATCAGGAGGTTTTATATAATGAAAATCATTATTTTATTCTTTTTACTGTTCTTTATGAGCTTTTCGATTCGTCCTGTTCTGGCAGAAGAACCTGTTCAGACAGAGACAAAGCTAATTCCGCGAGAAATACTCTTCGGAAATCCCGTAAAAAAAAGTCCCAGAATTTCACCTGACGGAAAGTGTATAGCATACCTGGCACCGGTAAATAATATATTGAATATATGGGTTAAAACTATCGGGTCAGAAGATGACAGGGTGATAACAGATGATAAAAAAAGAAGTATTGTAAGCTATTTCTGGGCTTTTGACAGCAGGCATATTTTATATATCCAGGATATGGCAGGTAATGAAAACTATAATCTTTATTCTGTAGACCTTGAAACAGGAAATATAAAGAATTTAACACCCTTTGAAGATGTTCAGGTAAGAGTTATGGCAGTAGATAAACATTTCCCCGATGAAATACTGATTTCAATGAATAAAGAAAACAAAGAACTTCATGATGTATACAGACTTACTATTTCTACAGGTGAAATGGTGATGGTTGCAAAAAATCCCGGACATGTGGCAGGATGGCTCCAGGATTCCTGTTTTAAAGTCCGTTTGGCTCAAAAAAATAATGATGATGGAAGTGCCGACATACTGTTAAGAAAAGATGAAAATTCTCCATGGGAAAAAATATTTTCCTGGAATGCCGAAGATAACTTTATGAGCGGTGTGGAAGGTTTCTCGAAAGACGGAGAATACCTCTATCTAATAGATAGCAGGGATTATAATGCAGGCCGTCTTGTAAAATTTCATATAAAAACAGGTAAAACAGAAGTAATGGCTGAAGATCCTGAATATGATGTGCACCGTACTCTCATAGATCAGGATACCTTTGAAATACAGGCTTTATCTTTTTGTAGAGACAGAGACGAATGGATTGCTCTGGATGAGAAGATAAAACCTGATTTTGAAGCAATAAAAAAACTTCATACAGGTGATTTTAACATAAGTTCACGGGATAGTAATGACAGAATATGGATAGTAACTTTTATCAGTGATATAGAGCCTGTTTCATATTATATATACGACCGTACCATAAAAAAAGGAACCTTTCTTTTCTGTAATCAACCTGCTTTAAAGGACTACACTCTGGCCCCTATGGAACCAGTATCTTTAAAGTCACGAGATGGACTGACCATTCATGGTTATATTACTTACCCACCCGGAAAAGAAAGAAAGAATTTGCCTCTTGTATTATCTGTTCACGGAGGCCCCAGATATCGTGACCAGTGGGGGTTGATACCTGAAACCCAGTGGTTTGCAAACCGGGGATATGTGTGTTTTAATATTAATTTTCGCGGATCTTCGGGATATGGAAAGGAATTTTTACATAAAGGAGACAGGGAATGGGGTAATAACATGCATAATGACCTGGTAGACGGAGTAAACTGGGCAATAAAAGAAGGTATTGCCAATCCGAAAAAAATTGCCATATACGGCGGTTCTTACGGAGGTTATGCCGCTCTTGCCGGTGCAACTTTTACACCGGATCTTTTCTGCTGTGCCGTAGATATGTTCGGACCGAGTAATCTTATAACACTTATGAAAACAATACCTCCTTACTGGAAACCGGCATGGGCCAAGATGGTTCAGATGATAGGAGATCCTGATAAAGAAGAAGATTTTCTGAAATCCCGTTCGCCTCTGTTCAGTGTGGAAAATATCAAAATCCCCATGCTTATTGCCCAGGGTGCAAATGATGCGAGAGTCAAACAGGCAGAGTCCGAACAGATTGTGGAAGCAATGAAAAAAAGAGGCATATATTATGAATATGT
>CALARM010000429.1 GCA_937888925.1 uncultured Synergistia bacterium
GAGCCTGTCAGGCAGAGGCTGATAAAATGGTTACTAATTTACCTGGAGCGGTACTTAGTTTAAAGCAGCATCCTCCCCATCCGAAAAATCCGTTCCATTCGAGTTCAGACACCTCTTGAATTTAAGCTCCGGCCCTGAGAAAACGAGTATAATCTTAATAAGTTCAGTGTCTCCAATCTGTTTAAATAAAAAATGATCTCTGCCGTATTGTGTAAGTCCTTCTTCTGCTTCTTTAATCTTTTTCTGAAGTAATTCTTCAGTAAAATCCGAAACTTTTATATATTTAATCTCCATAAGATAAGAAAATTTCATATCAGGGTAAGAAGGTAGATTTGGAAGCATAAGAATATCCGAATAGCCCAGGTTTAATTCAGCTTCAGTCCTTGTAATATAATTATTGGGGAAACTGAGATAAACCCTTAAAAAGGTCTGAATGGCTTTTTCTCCGTCAATGTAGTCCCTTACTGCAGTCTGTTTTTTTATTTCTTCAGAGAGATAATCTACAAGTTCTTCCCATTTCCCGTCATAGGCCATAAATTTAAAGAGCTGTCCCAGATTATAGAAATTCAGATTAAATACTCCCGTATCACGATATGCTTCTCTGATATATTCATAATAGAGTTTTCTTATGACTTCATTAGGTATTTGAAAAACAGTCTGTCCCATCTCCTGTCCTTTAATAGTAAGTAGTCCCGTATAATATAAAAGAGAAATGAAATTCTCCGGCTCAATAATTCTCTTAACAGGAAAGCCTGTTACCAGTTCAGAAGTGATTTCCTTTTTTTCCAGTATCATTTTAAGTTTTTCAAAATTGCCGTTAGCTCTTCTTGAGCCTTCAATATCTGCAAGTATTAGATACCGGAGTTTTCCATAATCAATCTTAACATTATGATCTAACATATCCTGAGGTATTTTATTTCTGGCTGTATATTCATTTATAAAATATAAAGTCATATCGGAATTATACATCCTTACGGAACAATCCTGAGAAAAAAGGTAATTATCATACCAGCCTTTCATAACTGTAATAAGATGATCGGAGTTATCGCTTATAGCTCCTTCATTTATATAATAATTGAGCATAACCCTGACTTCATCTTCAGAAAACCCCACCATTTCATTAAAAGCCGGTATTGTAGTAATATTACTTCCAATATTAAACCCGCTTGTAACATCATCCATAGTAACAGGGCTGACACCTGTAATGAAGAGTCTGGATATTGGAGCGTCCGAGCCTGTAGTGCCTGCTTTCAGGACATTAAAGAAGTGTCTGAAGAAACCTTCTCCATGAGTTATTGCTGTATAACGTTCTTTCCCCTGGGTGGATAAAATGGTATTTGTGAAATTATCATATTCATCAATAAGGATATATAATTTACCTGATTTGTTAATAAGTTCGAAAAGATAAGATAAAATAGTGGAAGCCTCTCTGGATTTTTCAATAGTGTCTATTATTTTACTATCCTGGTTTGTAAGATAAGATTTATAGGTATTAATAAAATTAATTGCTCTGAGCCATACGATATCATTAAAAGATTTTTCCACTTTATCAATATCGGGACAGACTTCCGAGAAATTAAATCTGAGTATAAAATAGGAATTTCTCTCCTCTGTCTGGTTATCATAGATCGATGTGCCTTTAAAAATGTCTTCAAATCTGTCTTTATATGTTAAATCATAATATGATTGTAGAACAGAGAGCCAGAGGGATTTTCCGAAGCGTCTCGGTCTGATGAAGAAGAGAAAAGCCGGAGCCTTTTCAATATCTGTTATAAATCTTGTTTTATCGACATAATAATAGTTTTGTCTTCTAATTCTGATAAAATCAGTTAACCCGTATGGAATTTTTCTCATATAAAAGACCTCCTGTAAAGAAAGCTCTTTTCTGTTTAAATTATAACATGATTGCCTGTAATTATCTACAGGAAAACAGGTGTACAGGTAGAATAAAAAGCGACCACGGATGTATCGGATTAACGGATGATTCGGAGATGTCTGTAAAAAATGGTTATACCTTATCCGATCCATCCGAAAAATCCGACCTATCCGGGTTCAGGCAAAAAGTACCACGATTAAAATAAAAAAATTCCTCCTGTTATTGACAGAGAAATTAACTCATGATAAAATGGGAAGTGCTGTCTATAGATAGATAGTGGAATTTCAGCTTATATGTAAAGAATTCTTTATTAGTAAACTGAAATAATGTCCTGACCCCCACAGAAAGGTTTATACTTGCCCATGGAGATTTTTTCAGGTGTCTCATAAGTAGCAGGTCATTAAAACAGCACAGTAAGCAAGGAAGGAAGATGCAATATTAAATAAAATCTTTCCTTATTTTTATTTGTGTTGTTATTTTATTTTTTAAAAATCTTTTTTTGAGAGATAGAGAGGTGAATGATAACAGTTAAATTTTTCTGGTCAGGTCAGGTGTTTCAAATTTGCTTGTACAGGCGTTGTAAAGGAGTGTCTGAGAATTAGTGATTACACGTCATGGAAAAAGGGAGAAAAGTTTTTCTAAAATTTCCGAAATTGCGGAATTACCCTATTTAATCGAAACTCAGATCTGTTCGTATGAATGGTTTCTGAATGAGGGAATGAGGCAGGCTTTCAGGGATTTATCTCCTATTACCGATTTTACCGGTAATATAGTCCTGGAATTTCTGGAGTATTATCTTGGAGATTGTATGATTTCCATACCTGAAACTGCTGAAAGAGGACTCGAAGATGTTACGATAAAACAGCTTCAATCTTACACAAAATATTCGGTAAAACAGTGCAGGGAGAGGGATATGACCTATTCTATCCCTCTTAAAGCCAAGGTAAGGCTTATAAAAAAGGATCAGGGGGAAGTAAAAGAAATAAAGGAACAGACAATATTTATAGGAGATTTCCCTTTGATGACAGAAAAGGGCACCTTTGTAATAAACGGTGCGGAACGTGTCATAGTCAGTCAGCTGGTTCGTTCACCTGGAGTTTACTTCCAGTCCACAAAAGACAAAACCGGTAAGGATCTCTTTACTGCCACGGTAATACCTGACAGAGGAGCATGGCTTGAACTGGCAAGTGACATAAAAGATATTATATCTGTCAGAATTGACAGAACCAGAAAACTTCCTGCTACAGTACTCTTAAGAGCTCTCGGATATGAATCCAATGAGGAAATAGTCAAGCTCCTTGGAGAAAGTGCCTGCGTGGAAGCTACTATAGCCAAGGATAGTATAACAAATCAGGAAAATGCTCTGGTAGAAATTTATAAGAAATTACGCCCCGGCGATCCTCCCACACTTGAAAGTGCACAGAATTTGTTAAATACCCTCTTTTTTAACCCCCGTCGTTACAATCTTGGTTATGTAGGGCGTTATAAGTTAATAAAGAAACTCTCTTTAAGAGAAACATGTCTTGATTGTGGTTTTGAGAATGCACAGGGCCAGACAGAATGTGCCAGATGTGAGGCTCCTCTTGTTCACAATCAGGTTTTAACAAACAGAGACATTGTTGAAATTATAAGTTATCTCGTCGGTCTTATAGATGCAAAGCCCGGCTATTATGTAGATGATATAGATCATTTAGGTAATAGAAGAGTCAGGGCAGTAGGCGAATTACTCTTAAATCAGTTCCACGTAGGACTTCTGAGACTTGAGAGGGTTGTAAGAGAAAGGATGACTGTTCAGGATGCTGAAACAGTGACTCCCCAGGCTCTGATTAACATAAGACCTGTAGTGGCTGTATTGAAAGAATTCTTTGGAAGCAGCCAGTTATCTCAATTTATGGATCAGACCAATTCTCTTGCAGAACTAACTCATAAACGCCGATTGAGCGCCCTGGGTCCCGGAGGACTCAGCAGGGAAAGAGCAGGTTTTGAAGTAAGAGATGTCCATCATTCCCATTACGGCCGTATATGTCCTATTGAAACGCCTGAAGGCCCGAATATCGGTCTTATCGGTTCTATGGCCTGCTATTCAAAGGTCAATAAATACGGTTTTATTGAGACACCATATAGAAAGGTTTTAAATGGTGTTGTTACCGATGAAGTAGTATATATGACTGCCGATGAGGAAGACAAGCATGTAGTAGCTCAGGCCAATGCCGCACTGGATGAAGAAAATAGATTTGTTCAGCCAAGGATTGCATCAAGAGAAAAAGGTGAGATTACCACCAAAAGGCCTGATGAAATACATTATATAGATGTTTCTCCGAAGCAGATAGTCAGTGTGGCTACTGCACTTATTCCTTTCCTTGAACATGATGATGCAAACCGTGCTCTTATGGGAGCAAACATGCAGAGACAGGGAGTACCGCTCCTTGTAAAAGATTCCCCTCTTGTAGGAACAGGTATAGAATACAGGGCAGCAAGAGATTCCGGATGTCTTGTTGTGGCAGAACAGGATGGTGTTGTGAAGAAAGTAACTGCCAATGAAATTATTGTAGAAGATGAGCAGGGACAGGAAAATAAATATGAACTTCTCAAATTTATCAGATCCAATGCCGGAACCTGTGTGAAACAGGATCCGATAGTGCACCTTGGAGAGAAAGTACATAAAGGAGAAGTTCTTGCAGACGGTTCTTCAAGTGTAGACGGAGAACTTGCCCTGGGCAGAAATGTCCTTGTAGCCTTTATGCCATGGGAAGGCTATAATTATGAAGACGCAATTCTTGTAAGTGAAGAATTTTTAATAGAAGATCTTTATACCTCCATTCATATAGAAGAATATGATGCCGAAGCAAGAGACACAAAACTTGGTTCGGAAGAAATAACAAGGGAAATTCCCAGTGTCGGTGATGATGCCCTTAAAAATCTGGATGAAAGAGGTATAATAAGAGTAGGCGCAGATGTTCGTCCTGAAGATATTCTTGTAGGTAAGGTAACTCCGAAAGGTGAGACAGACCTTACTGCAGAAGAAAGATTACTCCGTGCAATTTTCGGTGAAAAAGCCAGAGATGTAAGGGATACGTCATTGAGAGTTCCTCACGGCGAAAAAGGCAAGGTTATAGACGTAAAGGTCTTTTCCCGTGAAGACGGAGATGAACTGTCTCCGGGCATAAATAAACTGGTAAGAGTATATGTGGCTCAAAAGAGAAAAATCCTTCAGGGTGATAAAATGGCAGGCCGCCACGGTAATAAAGGAGTAGTGGCAAAAATACTTCCAAAAGAAGATATGCCCTATTTGCCTGACGGAACTCCAATTCAGATAGTTCTTAACCCTCTCGG
>CALARM010000430.1 GCA_937888925.1 uncultured Synergistia bacterium
TGGTATGAATAATACTTTCAGCATATTCCCTTGCTTCCCGTAATTGCTGTTCTGATTTTTTCTGTTCCGTAATATCTTCATAGGTACCGATAATACCTATGACATTCCCTTTCGTGTCATGGAGCGGTATTTTATTTGTATCAATCCATGCCTGTTTCCCGTCTGATTGTATCTGGCTTTCAATCAAATGGTATTCGGGAGTATCTGTCTTTATAACCCTTCTGTCAGACTTACGGGATAAATCTGCCTTATCTTTTCCCCCTGTCAGCTCATAATCAGTTTTTCCAGTTACTTCCTCAGGTGACTTCAGACCTCTGTCTGAAGCAAAGAGGCTGTTACATCCAAGATAAACAGATTTACTGTTCTTCCAGAATACCCGGGCAGGGATGGAATCCAGCACAACCTGAAGCATATTCCGCGATTTCCAGAGTTCTTCATCATTTTTTTTACGATCAAAAAGATTTACAAAAAATTCTCCAACCATTTTAAGTAATTTTATATCTTCTTCTTTCCATAATTTTTCAGCCCTGTCTGAAGAGAAACCGAAGAGACCGATAAGGCTTTTATTCATTACGAGAGGTATGGCAAAAAGTGATTTCATATCACAGGCAATCCAGACTTCTTTTTTTATCTTTTTACCTGACGGGAATTCATCCTCACCGGGAATGTGTATATAATCAAACAATTGTTTTTGTTCCATAGAACATGAGAAGGATTCAAATGACATCTCTTTAAATCTGTCACTTCTCGGCTGAATACCTTCATTGCACCATTCATATGTTTGTGCAATACCTGTTAAATCATCTGAATAAAGATCTACAAAACAGCGGTCAACACGAACAAACTCTCCGAGTGCTTTTAAAGCCCAGTATATTTCCCTGTCAATCTGTGACGGAGTAAGGTTTATAAAATGGGTGGATATAGCTGCTACAAGTTGTTCCATTAACAGTCTGTAACATAGATCTTCCTGGGCCTGTTTTCTTTCCGCAACTTCCTTCTGAAGTTTCTCATTGGCCTTTTTAAGCTCATCAGTACGATTTTTCACAAGCTCTTCAAGATGATTACGATATTCATTTAATTCTTCCTCAATATGTTTTCTTTTAGTAATATCTCTTATTATGGCAAGAACAAAAATACCACTTTTATGGTGTCCTGATGAGAGGGATAATTCTATGGGAAAGAATGTATTATCACTCCGTAAAGCTGTAAGAGTTACCGTTTTCCCTATAGCTCCGTCCGGTTTCCCTGTAGTAAGATAACTTTTTACCTGATGGCTGTGAATTTCTCTGTAATCGTCCGGTATGATAATATCAAGAGATTTCCCCAGTACATCCTCTTTTTTATGACCGAACATTTTTTCTGCTGCAATATTAAATATATTTATCAATCCATGTTCGTCTATTGCTATAATTGCATCTTTACTGGCATCTATGACTGTAAAAAAACAGTCTTCACATTTAACCATGGGGCCTCTCAGGGGAGCAGATTCTGCGTCAAGGTATTTTCTGTCTTTTTCAACAGAAGAACTTTCGTTATTTAACTCTTTTTCTCTGTCAAATCTTTGCATAAAAATACCCTCCTCTTAAATTTTCTCTCTGCATATAAATATCCTGATTTTAATATAGCTCTTATATTATTCCTGTCAATAGCTTTTTATAATTTTTTTTTTATGTATCTCCTGTAAAAACAATATCTTCCCCTTCGAGCATCTTTAGCTCATCATATTTAAGCCTTTTCTTCATATCACTTATTCTTTTTACTATTTCTTTTCTGTCTTCTGCATCACATAGTTTCAGGTAAATATACATTTCCTTTACAGCTTTGAAAAAATCACCTTTTTTCTGATAAAGCACTCCCAGGTTACGATGGGCCTCTGCAATGGAAGGATCAAGTTCTATGGCTTTATAGTAACTTTCCTGTGCATCAAGAAGCCTGTTCATATCATTATAGACTGCTCCGAGATTTGAATATGCTATGGCATAATCTTCTTTTAAATTAATAGCTTCTTTGTAATGGTTAAGGGCTTCATGAAAGATCTTAAGTCTGTAGAAAATATTACCAAGATAAAGATGGACCTCCGGGTCGGCTAAATTCTTATTTACGGCAATCTTAAAATATTCCTGAGCCTTCTTTAATTTTTGAAGGTCATAATAGACAAGGCCAAGTTGAAAATAAACTTCTCCTCTATCAAAACCACCCGTGATAGCCATGTCAAAATTTTTTATGGCATCATTGTATTGTTTCATTTCTTTATGGATAATACCAATTCTGTAGTAAGCTTCTGAGAAATCATTTTTTATATTTAAAATATTTAAATACTGTGCAATGGAACCTTCAAAATCACCTTTATTAAACAATATCACGGCAATTCCTGACAGTGCCTGAATATTGGCAGGATCATATTTTAGGAGTTTCTTATATTCATTTTCAGCAAGAACAATAAGGCCTTTCTTTTCATAACTTATGGCCAAATTATAGCGGGCATCATGACAGGTCTGATCCAGTCTTATAGCTTTTTGATACTGTCTTATGGATTCATCAATATTATCATGAGCAAATAAATATTTTCCAAGATTGACATAACAGTCAGGAGAATTGGGATTTAATCTGATTGCTTCTTCAAGGTTCTTTAACTCCCTGTCCTCTTCGACTGCCAGCGCTATTCCTTCCGATGCAATTATAGCACCTTCTCCGGTAATTTTAGTTTCAGAAACATCATCCAGTAAATCCAGAATTTCTTTCTTTTCTCCGGGAGAAAGTTCCTGTTCTTCACAGATACGGGCAAGGCTCGCCTTTGCCTGAGGTAAATCCTTATTCAGTGCAACTGCTTTTTTAAAGCTATCCCTGGAACTTACATAATCTCCTTTAATATAATAAATTGTACCCAGATTGGAATAGGCCTCTGCATAATCAGGATCTATAGTTATAGCTTTACGAAAAGACTCTATGGCTTTATTGTACTGCCTTGTTTCTTCATAAAGCACTCCCAGATTGGAAAAAGCAATTGCATTGGAAGAGTCATAACGTAAAGCCTGCTGTATTTTTTTTATACCTTCAGTATAACGGGAGAGTTTACCGCAGGCATAGGCAAAATTAATATAGGCCTGAATGCAATCAGGTTTTATCTTTATAGCTTTTTCGCATTCCTCTTTCATCTCTTCGTACATCTCTCTGACACCATATATATGGGCAATATTAATATGAGCTTCTGCCAGAGTGGGATCTATCTCAAGGGCATGGCGAAATTGTAATATTGCTTCATCCATACGTCCCTGTCTGCTGTACAGAACACCAAGATTACAGTAAGCGCCTGAGAGGGATGGATTTAAAACTATAGCTCTGGAAAGATATTCACCTGCTTTATCATATTCTTTAATCATAAGAAAAATATAGCCGAGATTGGCAAATATCTCCGGTGAAGAAGGATTAATTACAACGGCCTTCTCAAGTTCTTCTATAGCACGTTCATAATGGCCTTCTTTTGCATAGAGAACTCCTAAACTGGCATGACCGTTAAATAATTCTTCCTTATCTCTGCCTTTGTTATTGGATTTTGATAAAGAAGGATCTTTTGCCATAGAATTATGTCACCTGCAATTTTTCTATACTCCGGGGAAATCAATAAAACAATCACCTTCCGGCTCTTAGTGATTGTTTGATTTTATATTCCATATCCTTTATTCTTTTTCTGATTTCCCTGCTGTCTTCCGGTTCACCGAGGCTCAAATATATTTCCATTTCATCTATAGCCTTAAGAAACTCTCCTTTTTTCTGATAAAGGACTCCAAGATTACGATGGGCTTCCGCTATATTTCTGTCCAGTTGTAAAGCTCTATAATAATAATCTTCTGCCTTATCAAGCATATTTAAATCATTATATACTGCACCCAGATTTGAATAGGCTATGGCATAGTCAGATTTCAGCTGTACAACCTCTTCATACTGCCACATGGCTTCGTGTAATAATTTCTTTCTGTAATATATATTCCCGAGATATAAATGAGCCTCAGGATAGGTCAAATTCCTGCTTATAGCAATTTTAAGATATTCTTCGGCTTTATCATAGAGGTGCTCCTGTTCATAATAAATCATTGCAAGGTTAAAATAAAGATCTGAAGAGGTAAATCCCATTTCAAGAGCTTTTTCCAGGGAAGTTTTCGCAGATTTATATTTCTTTAATCCCATATATGACATACCCAGTCCATAATGGGCTTCCGGAATATCATTTTTTATGGTAATCAGATTTGAATAATTTACAGAAGAACTCTCGAAATCCTTTTTCATAAGGAGTAATTTTCCCAGGTGTAAATATGCTTCAATATGGGAAGGCTGATTTTTTATCACTTTCCTGTATTCTGTATCTGCAAGGCAGTTAAGCCCTTTTTTCTCATAGGCCTGTGCCAGATAAAAATGGCCGTCTATTCCGGAAGGTTCGATACGAATAGCCCTCTGATAATGTCTGATACCTTCATCCATATTGCCATGGTCAATATAATAACGTCCGAGTTCGATATAAGGGGCAGGTTCATTCGGTATGACGGTTATCTGGGCTTCCAGTCTCCTTTTTTTATCTTCCTCTCCCTTTTTGTCCTGAAATGTTACAAATCCCTGTTCCTCATCATTATCTTCAGGTGAAAGAACATTGGGCGACAGAGCCAGATCTTCATTGGTGAATACTATTTTTTCAGGAGCAGTAGCCAGTAATTTAAGTACTTCCTGTTTTTCTTTTTCGTTTACCTTCTGTTCTTTACAGAGTCTCGCAAGATTGGCTTTTGCCTGCATAAATTCAGGATTTAGCTCTACGGCTTTCTTAAAGCTTTCTCTTGATTTATCGAAATCTCCTTTTTTATAATAAACTATACCCATGTTGGAATAAGCTTCGGCGTAATCAGGCTCTATAGAAATAGCTTTATTAAAAGATTCTATTGCTTTATCATACTGTTTATTTTCTCCGTAAAGAACACCAAGATTCGAATGGGCAAAGGCACTTGAAGAATCAAAAAGGATTGCTTTTTCCAATCTTTTTATACCTTTATCATAAGAGCCTGTTTTACCGCAGCCATAGGCATAATTTATATAGGCTTCCATACATTCAGGTTTTTTTCTTATGGCTTTCTCACATTCCTCTATCATTTCTTTGTACATATGCCTGTTCCCGTATATATGAGCTATATTAATATGAGCATGGGCAAGAGAATTATCCATTGTGA
>CALARM010000431.1 GCA_937888925.1 uncultured Synergistia bacterium
AGTGGGCGTCTGGCATGGATGGGCTCAGCCGCTGGCTGATACCATTAAATTATTACTAAAAGAAGATATTACGCCAAAAGGTGTAGACCTGTGGGTTTTCCGTCTTGCTCCCATAATAGTGTTCATACCTTCTTTTATGGCCTATGTATGTATTCCCTTCGGCAACGGTATGACCGCATCGGATTTGAATGTAGGAGTCATATATATAGTAGCAATTACAAGCCTTGTAGTAACAGCCATTATTATGGCAGGATGGTCTGCACGAAATAAATACGCCATTATGTCTGCTTTCCGTTCGGGAGCACAGATCGTAAGTTATGAAGTTCCCATGGTTATAAGTATATTAAGTGCCATAATTGTAGTCGGCTCTTTTAAAATGGGAGATTTTGTAACGGCACAGAAAGGATTATGGCTCGTATTCCTTCAGCCGCTTGCCTTTTTGATTTATTTTATCTCCGCAGTGGCAGAAACCAACAGAGCACCTTTTGATCTTCCTGAAGCAGAATCGGAAATAGTGGCAGGATATTTCATCGAATATACAGGTATGAAATTCGCCCTTTTCTTTCTTGCAGAATATACAAATATGGTTACAGTCTCTGCCGTTGCTACCACATTATTCCTGGGAGGATGGACACTCTTCGGACTGGAACAGATTATCCCACCGTTCCTTATATTCCTTGGTAAAGTCCTTGCCCTTATATTTGTCATTATATGGTTCAGGTGGACCTTTCCCAGGTTAAGGGTAGATCAACTTATGAATTTCTGCTGGAAAGTTCTTCTGCCCCTTTCCCTTATCAATCTGGTATTTACAGGACTTCTGTCGATTTTAGGATTATATAATATATATCATTTCTAGAAAGGTTTTAATATGATTAACTTTATTACCTTTTCAATATTAGCAGTAATTTTAATAGGATCTGCAGTATTCATAGTAATCAAAAAAAATATATTCCATGCCAGTCTGATTTTAATGCTCTTTCTTTTCGCTATGGCAGGTATGTATATATCCCTTAAGGCCGAACTGGCGGCTGTACTTCAGGTTCTTGCATATGTAGGCGGTGTAACAACCTTTATTCTTTTTGTCGTTATGCTTACAAACAGGCTCACAGATACTTCTGCAGACACTTTTAATAAACAGAGATTACTTGCACTGGGAACAATTATCTGTGTATTCCTGTCCTTTTTAATTCCAGTCTGTCTGAGTCTGCCTTTCAATCAAAATCCTGTTAACTTCAACGAAGAAATTATGGATATAGGGCGGCTCCTGTTAAGTGATTATATACTTTCTTTCGAGTTAATTTCCATAATACTAACAGTAAGTATGATAGGAGCAATCATCCTGGTAAAAAAGGAGGAGACCAATTAAATGCCTGTTATCTATTATGTGATACTCAGTGCAATTCTTTTCTCTATAGGTCTGTACGGAGTGCTCACAAGAAGAAATGCCATATCTATACTCCTCTGTATTGAAATAATGCTGAATTCTGCAAATCTGAATATTATAGCATTTTCAAGATACTGGCCTGACCCTGCAAGGGGAACAGTATTTGTTCTGTTTATTATAGGTCTTGCCGCAGCAGAAGCTGCCGTAGGTCTTGCAATTATAATTTCCTATTACAGAAAAGCAGAAGCAATTGATGTTGATAATATAAATCTCTTAAAATGGTAAGATAATAGAGGAAATTTATGATAGGAGGATAAGCCGTAAGGCGAAAAATAGTTTATGTTATATAATTATGTATGGTTAATTCCGTTGTTTCCGTTTATTTCTTTCATATTAACCCTCTTACCTCAGATAAGGCAGATGAAAGGAACTCATAAAGGCTCCTATGTAGCAATAGGTTCAATGGCTTTATCCGCAGTTTATTCATTTCTCATACTGATTTCGGTAATTATGGAAGGCCACAATTTTAAGGTATATAACAGTTATATGAGATGGATTAACGCAGGGGACAGTTCCATAGAAATCGGAGTTATGGTCGATCAGCTCAGTGCCGTAATGTTATTTATGGTCTCTTTCGTAGGTATGCTGATTTTTATATATTCAAGAGATTATATGGGCCATGATAAGAGATTTTCAAGGTTTTTCACCTACCTTTCCCTTTTTGCCGCATCTATGTTAGGTCTTGTCATAGCAAATAATTTCCTCCTTCTGTTCATATGCTGGGAATTAGTAGGAGTATGTTCCTATTTACTCATCGGTTTCTGGT
>CALARM010000432.1 GCA_937888925.1 uncultured Synergistia bacterium
GTCAGAATAAAAGCATGTTCTATGGTATGTTCAAGTTCTCTGATATTACCGGGCCAGTGATAGGTCATAAATTTTTTCTGTACATTCTGTGAAATGCCTGTAATATTTTTATTAAATTCCCTGTTGAATCTTTTGATGAAATGTTCTACCAGGAGATTTATATCTTCCCGTCTTTCTCTTAACGGCGGCAGTTTAACCTCCATTACCCTGAGACGATAATAGAGATCCTCTCTGAAGGTTCCTTCTCTGACTTTTTTTTCTATATCCTGATTTGTTGATACTATAACCCGGACATCAACATGTATCGTTTCTGTAGAGCCTACAGGCACAATTTCTTTTTCCTGAATTACTCTTAATAAACGCAATTGCAGTGCAGGTGTTATATCGCTTATTTCATCCAGAAATATAGTCCCTTTATCGGCTTTTTCAAACCATCCTTTTTTATCTTTAATTGCCCCTGTAAAAGATCCTTTTACATGACCGAAAAGCTCGCTTTCCAGAAGGTTTTCCGGCAGAGCTGCACAGTTTACCTTCATAAGAGGATTATTTTTCCTGTTGCCTTTATGATGGAGTGCTTCTGCAATGAGTTCTTTCCCTGTACCGCTTTCTCCTGTGATTATTACCGTGGATGGCACAGTGGCAAGTTTTTCCAGAAGAGAATAAAGTTCCTCCATTTTTTTACTTTTCCCTATAATATTATGATACTGGCCTCTTTCCTGAAGTTTCCTTTCTGTCAGTACAAGTTCTGTTTCATCCTTTATTACAATAACCGCTCCTCCAGCTTCATCGGTTATGTTTATTAAAGGGGTTATATTCAGAGTAATTATTTGAAATGCTCTGCGGTTTAAATGACATTCAATACGGTATAATTCGGCCCGTTCTTTTGTTTTAACAGTCTTTTCGAGAGCTTCCAGAAAGTCTTCTGTGTCTGAGTAATTGAGCAGCTTTTTCAAAGAGGTCTTTTGGGAATCATCTGGCAGATTGAATATAATTTTTGCCGATTCATTCAATTCCAGAATATTCAAATCTTCATCTACGGAAATAATTCCGTCTTTCACACTGGCAAATATTGCCTGAAGATTCGTGCGATATCTTTCTTTTTCTTCTAAAATTTTTTTGTATTCCAGTGCTATTCTGGCTGCATGAATAATTTGCTCTTCTTTGACGGGTTTGGTTAAATAATCAAAAGCGCCGGATCTGATAGCTTCCACTGCAGTGTTAATATTGGGATAGCCTGTGAGTATTATAACAGGACAGATAAGATTTTTTTCTTTTATTATTTTCAATAAATCAATCCCTGTTTTTCCTCCAAGTACTATATCTGCAAATATCAAGTCAAAAACATGTTCCTCTATTTTCTTTAATGCCTCATTATAGTCACAGGCATCGTTCACCTCATAACCGGCTTCTGAAAGAAAGGACCGGAAAGTGTATCTCAGACCCTTTTCATCGTCAACTATTAAAATTTTTGGTTTCATATTTTTTTCTCCAGAACCAGGACATGGAAAGTAATCCGGGTTTTTCCATCATAAATTTTTCTCCACATATGCAGGTAAATCAATTATAATTCTGGTAAAACTGCCTTCCTTACTGTTTATTGTTAATCTTCCTTTGTGATTTTCTATGATACCATAGGTTATGCTTAAACCCAGGCCGGTCCCTATTTCTGGAGGTTTTGTGCTGAAAAAAGGATTCTTTATTTTATCCTGTATATTTTCAGGAATGCCGCAGCCATAATCGCAAAAACTCATTCTCACATAAGGATTATTTTCCAGAACTATTTCTTCTCCTGAAATCTCTATTATTTTTTCGGGGGCATCTCCAGGGTATTTTCTGTTCAGTGCATACTGGGCATTACTCAAAATATTTAAAAATACCTGTCTTATTTCAACGGGATTGGCAATTATCCTGGATAAATCCTCCGGCATGGTAATCTTCATCTTTATGTTGTTTTTTTTCAGGTTTATGTTTATAAGAGATATGGTATTTTCCATTACTTCATTAACACTGACAGGATATTTTTCATTACTATCATGACGGGCAAAAGAGAGAAGATTCTTTACTATATGAGCAATACGGTCTCCTTCTGCTATAATTTCACCTGCTATATAATTCTCTTTATCTTCTTTTTTACTTTTATTTAATATTATCTGGGCATAATTGATAATACTGTTTACAGGGTTATTTATTTCATGGGCCACTCCTGCAGCAAGTTCACCCAGAGAAGCCAGATGAGCTGTCTGGAGGGCTTTCTTCTCCAGATTTAACGTTTCAGTAATATTTGATATGGCATGAAATTCTTCCTGTATTTTCTTCAGTGATGTTTCTATCTGTTTTCTCACTGTAATATCAAGAACTGTAACCTGTATGGCAGGTTTACCCTGAAACATAAAAGAATTTTCTGTTGTTTCCACGTCTATAATCCTGCCGTCCAGACTTATAAATTTCTGGTCAAGAGGAGGGGATTGATTTATCTGTCCTTTAATTAACTGTTCCATTCTTTCCATGATTACATTGTGATAATCGCTGTGGGAAAAAAATATTGACTCTTTACCCAGGAGGTCTTCAGGAGCTTTCGCTCCCATGAGTTTTGCAAAGGTACTGTTGGAAAAAACAACCTTTTTATCTACATTAATAAAAATTCCTGCAGGTGAGAATTCTACAAGACTTCTATACCTTTCTTCACTTTCCCTGAGTAATTTTTCAACATTTTTTCTTTCACTGATATCGATAATACTTGTTCTGTACATTACTTCCTGTTTTTCTTCATCATAAACGGGAATACTCAGAAGTTCCACAAATATCTCTTTTCTGTCTTTTTTTATTAATTTTACCTCTGTCCTTAACCTTCTATTGCATTTTTTACATTTGCATTTTTTACATTTGCATTTTTTACATTTGCATTTTTTACATTGAGACATATGAGAAAAGAATTTTTCGGAATTACTCATAAAAATATTAAACGGTATGCCTGTGATCTGTATTTTCTCCATGCCGAGCATTTTAGCTCCTGTAATATTGATTTCCCGAATGATCCCTCTGTCATCGAGCGTACAGTAACCTACCGGTGCAAAATCATAGAGATCCGTATAAGATGCATAGAGTTTTTCCAGTTTTTTTTGATTTTCTCTGAGTTCTAAATTCTGCATCTCCAGCTCTGTCCGATGAACATCTAATTCGTGTGACACAGTTTTAAGTTCATTTATGTCTACAAATGAAATCATAATACAGACCTGTTTCCCATGTTCATCTAAAACCCTGTTTGCAGAGCACTGAATATAAAATACAGATCCGTCTTTCCTTCTGGCAATCATCTCATCTATACAGTTCTCTCTTTTACTCAATGCTTTTATTACTCTCTTATATTCTTTTTCTCTCTGGAAAAATTCTACGGCAGATTTTCCCTGAATTTCTTTTTCATTATTATATCCCCACATATTAAGAAAAGCTTTGTTTACAAAGGTTAAATTCGATTCTGAATCTACCAGAGCAATAGCACTGATTGAACTGGATATTGCCCGATCTTTAATCTTAAGAGATAATTCTATTTTCCTGACATCTTCTATTTCTTCCTGCAGTCTTTTATTGCTTTTCTCCAGTTCTGCAATCTGTTGTTTCAGGTTTTCTATATTATTTTTATAAAGAGAATTTTTGTTGACCCCTTTATTCATCATAATCTTTCTGTCATTATTTATTTTTTTACTTTTTATAAAAAATCATCAATATTATTTATTATAACATTTTTTTACCTATTTATCGATTGTATAAATTAATAATTTTTTATTCCCGGATGAATTTGACTGTATTTCCATGTAATTCTAAATTGCCACACTTTTGCCACGCTTTTGCCACATAATTTACATTTGTGTCCCTGTGCTACACTTTAAAGAAAATTCCATGAGTCTTTTATTTTTTTACAAATTTTCTTTACCTTCTGTTTACAAGGTTTCCCGGCTATATATTAAAAAAAAATATTTTCTGGTTCCTATTCTGCTTTATAAATAATATCAGACTTACTGATTTGAGTATAAGCATGTAATAAAGGTTTTCCTCCCGTTACGCGTTACGAGAGCATATATGTATTATTTATGCTTACCTCAGTAATAGTTATGAAAGAAGAATTGCATGAAAGAAAAATTTAACAAAATCAAAAAAATCGTAATGGTAGAACCAAAAGCTCCCGATATTCATATCTTCAGCTTTAAACCGCTTCCAAGGCTTGGAACCATCATTCTCGGAACAATCATGAAAAAAAGAGGTTATGATGTAACTATCGTGGTGGAAGAAATTCATCCTCTGAAAGACGAGATCTTTGACGGTGTTGACCTTGCAGGTATTTCAACAACAACTTCAACAGCTGTCAGGGCATACTCTCTGGCTGATAAGTTAAGGGCGAGAGGTATAACGGTTGTAATGGGCGGCCCTCATGTAACTTTTATGGTAGAAGAAGCCATATTACATGCAGATTATGTTGTAATGGGTGAAGGAGAGGAAGTTTTTCCTTCTCTCGTAGAAAAACTGAATAGACAGGAAAAAATATATCCGGCACCGGGACTGGCAGTCAGAGGAGAAGAAGTTTCTTACAGTCACTATCCTCTGTTAGACGATCTTGATAAAGTACCCATACCGGACTTCTCGCTCGTAAAGGGTATGAGGCCATGTTATAATACGAGCCGAAAAGAAACCATACCGGTACAGGCTTCCCGCGGCTGCCCCTTTGCCTGTAATTTCTGTTCCGTAACAGGCATGTTCGGAACAAAATTTCGCCACAAGAGTATATCCAGGGTAATGGAAGAGGTTGAGAGATATAACACAAAAAAACATCATATATTCTTTTATGATGACAATCTTGCTGCAGATAAAAGGTGGCTGAAAAATCTCTTGAATGAGTTTATAAAGAATAAAATGAAATTCCCCTGGTCTGCCCAGGTCCGGGTGGATATCTACAAAGACGAAGAATTACTTGAGCTTATGGTAGAAAGTCATTGTAAAAATCTGTCCATAGGTTTTGAGTCCATAAATCCTGACACCCTGATAAATATTAACAAAAAACAGACGGAAGAGGAAATAAAAGAGGGTGTTGCTGTTTTTGAGAAAAAGAAAATTTCAGTCCATGGCATGTTTGTTTTCGGATTTGATACTGATACAGTTGAATCTTTAGAAAAAACTGTTCTCTTTGCAAAAGATTCAGGTATAAATACAGTTCAGTTCCTTATACTCACCCCTCTGCCGGGTACAAAAAGTTATAACGACCTGAGAAGAGACGAAAGAATATTCTTTAATGACTGGTCTTATTATGATGGCCATCATGTCACATTCTGGCCTGAACATATGGATCCTCTTTTACTTCAAAAAATACAGATAAAAGGTCATGCAGATTTTTATAGTTTTAACAGACTTCTGAAAAAAGTTATAACAACACATTTCGGCGATGCCGCTATTTATGCATATGCAAAAAATATCAACCGTTTATGGCAGAGAAGTAATAAGCTTTTTATGAAATCTCTTGATTTTATTTCTCAGTCAGGAAAATCTTCTGCAGATAATCAGGTCTGCCAGACGATTTAAAAGGGGTATTAATGTGCTGGATAACGAGCTTTATTCAATTTCCGTGCTTACTTTTCAGAATGGTAAAGAAGAAACAGGTAAGATACCGGTTCCTGTTGAAATAGCTGCAGATACTCTTTCTAAGAATCTGCTGCACTGCGTGAAGTCTTTAGGTAAAATAGTGGAGTCTTTTCCTGAAACTTATAAGAAGAATTATGCCCTTGAAGAGATTAAATTTTCTTTGTCCGTAGATTCCGACGGAAGGATTTCTTTGATTGGTAATGTCCCGTCCGATACCACATCCGGTATAACTGTTACTTTTAAAAAGAGAAGTGCCGATCAGGTTTTTTAAGTCATGAATGGTATTTCAAGGTTGTAGTTCAGATCTGGTTAAATTTTAACCCCACTGAACTATAACCTTATTATCACACCTTGCGCATAACAGGGGATGATACGGATTGAATGGCCTCCCCCAGCATTTTAAAGCTGAAAGGTTTCATCAGCAATTTCGTAACACCCATAGTGGAAAAATTTTCCTCGTTTATATAATCACTGTGGCCGGTACAGAGTATTACAGGAATGTCATCTCTTATGGCTTTTATCTTTTTTGTCAGTTCTATACCGCTCATTTCAGGCATAGTCTGATCTGTAATAATAAGATCAAACTCGCAGGGGCTCTCTGTAAATACCTTTAAAGCTTTCTCACTCGATACAGTGGTAAAGACATTACACCCGAATCTTTTCAGAAACTGTTCACTTATGGCGACAATTGTTTCTTCGTCATCTACAAAAAGTATTCTTATTCCTTTGCTTATATATAAAGGCTTTTCCTCTGTTTCATTCTTTATATATTCGTTATAATCTTTCAGACAGGGAAAAAATATATCAAAACTTGTGCCCTTTCCGGCTGTGCTGTATACCTTTATATCTCCGTTATGGCTTTTTACTATGCCATATACTACAGAAAGACCCATACCGCTTCCTTTCCCCGTTGATTTTGTTGTAAAAAATGGTTCAAATATATGTTCAATAACATTACTTTCCATACCATGGCCTGTATCGCTTACCGTAAGTTTTACCCAGTGTCCCGGTGATAGTCCTCTATAGAGAGACAGATTTTTTTTATCAATATCTATGTCTGTGAGAGTGACATTGATAATACCCTTTCCCTCCGACATGGAATGAATTGCATTTGTACACAGATTTATTAAAATCTGATGGATAGATGTTGCATCTCCCGCTATTATACTGCTGTTTCCTTCAAAATCTTTACATATGCTGATTGTTGAAGGAAGTAACGGATTTATCAGCTCAAAGGCTTCCTTTATGACTTCAGATAGTTTTAACGGTTTTATTTCTTTTTTCCCTTTCTGGCTGAAGAAAAGTATCTGTTTTACAATATCTTTTGCCCGGAAACAGGATTTCACTATCTGCATAAGATATTCATTCAGCGGACTATTTTCCGGAAGTTCATCTATGGTCATTTCCGTATAACCTAATATGACTCCCAGTATATTGTTGAATTCATGGGCAATACCACCTGAAAGGGTACCGAGAGATTTCAGTTTCTGTGCCATATTTAACTCTTCCTGGAGTTTCTTTTTTTCTTCTTCTTTTTCTTTTCTTTCAGTAATATCTATCATGGCCGTTCTATAGAGGATTCTGCCTTCCTCATTAATGGGAACGGTCGTAAGTTCCAGATAAATTATTTCTCCGTTCTTTCTTTTTACAGACAGGGAAATTTCTGAGCTTATATGTTTATCATGTTTTTTCCATCTGGAAAGATAGGATAGAAATTTCTTAGAATCCTCTGAAGTTATATAGTTCAGAAAAGGCATGCCTGAAAGTTCTTCTTTATTCCTTCCCAGTAATTCTGCGCCTGTTATGTTTATTTCTATAATCAGCCCGTTCTCGTCCATTGTTACATAACCGCAGGGAGCAAAATCATAGAGATCTGCATATCTGTTACGGGAATATTCAAGTTCCTCTCTTGTTTCTTTTAATTCCCTGTTCTGCATTTCCAGTTCTATCTGATGTACATGAAGTTCATGTATTGTTTTCTTCAATTCATTCCCTGAATTTTCTTTATTTTTTATATCTTCCATTTCCCTGAGTGATTTTATTAATTCTTCTCT
>CALARM010000433.1 GCA_937888925.1 uncultured Synergistia bacterium
CCTTCTACAGGCAGAAGTATATAAAAGGTTGTTCCTTTGCCTTCAATACTTTCTACCATGATTTCACCTTTATGCTGTCTTATTATATCTCTGCTTATGGCAAGACCGAGTCCTGTGCCAAGTGAGCCGGACCTGGTTTTATGTATCTTTGTCGTATAAAAAGGTTTAAATATATTTCTCAGGCTTTCTTTTGATATACCTTTACCGTTATCAGAGAAGGATATTTCCGCTATATTTTCTTCTCTCATAGAAGTCCTTATTTTTATAATGCCGTCATGTTTTTTTATGGCATCTCTGGCATTTATAAGGATATTTAAGAAAACCTGATAAATTTTTCCTTTGTCTATGAGCATATCAGGTAATGTACTGTAATTTCTTTCTACTGTAATAAGTTTCTTTTCAAGTTGTATTGTTATGAGATTTATAGTTTCATCCAGGAGGTCATTTACGTCTACGTACTCCAGATCCAGTTCCTGGGTTTTTGAAAAGCTGAGAAGACTTTTTGCCAGGGTTGTTCCCTTCTGGCATGCTTCATTTATACTCTTGAAAGCTTTTTTTATATTTTTTATATCCTGTTCCTTTTCACCGATCTGGGCCCATGCCTGTATGCCCGATAAAAGATTGTTGAACTCATGGGCTATAACGCCTGAAAATATCTCAAGGGAATTTATATCGTCTATTTTTATTTCTTCATCTCTTGTTTTTATTTCTGTATTCATAGGAATTTCTCTTTTTATATATATTTAATATTATAAAATCTTTATTTTGAAGTATAACACAAGTCTGACGGAATAGGCAATAAAAAAATTTTATACATTACTATAGTTTTGCAAAATTCTAAAAAATCGTTGTCCTGTAGGGGCACCCCTTGCGGGTGCCTTATAAGGTAGAATAAGGCCTTATTAAAAAAGTGCAAAAGTATAGGTTTTTATGACCTGAAGTTATTTTTATAGGATTTATGAGATTAACTATATTGGCAGATTCCTATGATGTTAATTGTAATGTACTAATATCACTTAATATGAGAAAATAGTAAATAGGGTTTTATAAAAAATACTCTGATTTTTAAATCTTTTTCATCATTCATTAAATTATCTTCTTGTCAATTAACCGGTTTTAATTTATTATATAAATATTATAGTTTTCACTTTATATTACAACAGGCATGATAATCTGTGTTCCCGTCACGCGTCACGCGTCACGCGTCGCGATTCTCATAATTCAAACGTATAGGAAAATTCATTTTAAATGGCGTAAAATAGAGCTTTACATAAACCATGTAGAAGCAATTTATCTAAATAATTCATCAGAGGTAATTTTATGAGTCTTTATTTCAAAGCTCTCGGAGGGGCAAATGAAGTAGGCGCAAGCTCTTACCTGTTAACTATAGATGATAAGCATATACTTCTTGATGCAGGTATAAGGGTTAACAGAAAAGGTTCTGACATGTTGCCTGCTCTTGAAGAACTTCCTGAAAAACTTGATCTGGTCATATTCAGCCATGCTCATATGGATCATACAGGAGCCCTTCCCGTGCTCTTTCGTAATCACCCGGAGGCTGTTTACTGCTGTACTCCTCCTACGAAATTACTTGCCTCTATTTTATTAAAAGATTCTTATAAGATTATGACATATGAAGAAGAAAGTGAAATATTATTTACGGAAGAAGAAATAGAGCAGTCTCTGTGGCGACTTGAAACATTCCCATTTTCTTCATGGTTTGAACCTTTAAAAGACATAAAGATTTATTTTTACCCTGCAGGTCATATTATGGGTGCTGCATCCGTTTTGATTCATGATATAAAAAACGATATAAAAATCCTTTATTCGGGCGATATTTCCATAGCAAATCAGAGAACTGTAGAAGGATGTTCTTCTGCAACGGGAGAACTTTTTAATAATATAAGTCTTCTTATCGTAGAGTCCACTTATGGAGGAGGATTCCATCCGAAAAGACAGGATGAGGAAACAAAACTCGCCATGACGGTCGGTGAAATAATAGATAAAGGAGGGATTGTTTTAATACCTGCCTTTGCTCTCGGAAGAGCCCAGGAAATAATACTCATACTCCGTGATTACATGCTGGGAAGAAAAATACCGTCTTTCCCCGTCTATGTAGATGGAATGGTAAGAAGTATCTGTGACCTTTACAGGGATCTTTCGGATTACCTTCCGGAAAAAATGAAAAATTATATACGCAATTCCCGTCAGCCTCTGTTCTGGAATGAAGAACCTTCTTCTCTTACCAGGATTATAAAAGCAGATAAAGGCTCCAGAACTGAAGCACTTCTGAAGCCATGCTGTATTATAAGCAGTTCCGGTATGATGACAGGAGGCCCTTCCGTATGGTATGCAAAACAGCTTATAGATAATCGTAAAAATGCCATTCTCATAACAGGATATCAGGATGAAGAATCTCCCGGAAGGAGACTTCTGGAAATAGAAACAGGTAAAACTATAAAATTCAATGATGAAGAATTTTTGCTTGAATGCAGGGTAGAACGTTATCACCTTTCAGCCCATGCCGATCAGGGCCAGTTGTGCCAGTGGATAAGCTATATAAAGCCTAAATCAATTATACTGGTTCACGGAGATCCTCCTTCCGTTCAATCTCTCAGAACAAAACTATCGGATAAATATATAGTATGGAATCCTAAGACAGGAGAAACAGTGAATCCTCTCGGTAAACCTGAATGGATGACGGAAAAACTTAATTTTGTCATAAAAGGAAAAGATATAAAATATAAAGCAAAAATAGAAACTCTGGATAAGGAAATAATTATAAAAATAGACAGATCTATAGAAAACGATCCTCTCTGGCAGCAGTATTATGCAAATTATAAAGAATTAGAACTTAAATGGCATGGCACGAGACTGCTCATGAGAGGGTTTGAAAACGGTGAGTAAGTCAATCCACCCGTTACGCATCACGCATCACGCTAAAATTGTTTCACGTGAAACACATAGAGGGGGTAGAAAATGAATATAAAGTTAACAGAACATTCTTTGAAAGAAATATTTAATTCAACTATTACGGAACAGAAGGATCCTGAAAAATTCTTTACGGAACTGGGCACTCTTATTTTAAATAATTTTTTGTCTGTAAGAGTAATAGGAGAATTGACTTACAGTCTTAATACAAAAACATTTGAAGCATTCAAGGAGATTTTAAAGGCTTTTTTTACAACTCATCCCCCTTCCTCTTTGAAAAAGCTCAATACAGGGGAAAGTCGTGCTGTTATAAGTCTTTACCTTGTATGGGCAGGCACAGGTTTTTATATAGATGAAAAGGAAAGGCCCTTCTGGCCCTATATTTTTGAAGGTATTGGTATAAAGGATGTTAAAAATTCCAGTCTCTTTGGTCATATGTTTATGGATTGTCTCAGAGAAAACGTTCTGGAAGTCTTTGAAGATGTTTCTGACAGACAGGGATATGTAACGCGTATATTGTTTCATAGCCTTATCCCGCCTGCATATATAGATATATTTATGAAGGAATTT
>CALARM010000434.1 GCA_937888925.1 uncultured Synergistia bacterium
TGTAGAAAGATTATATATTTTTATATATTCTTATATGAGAAAATAAGCTATATGCCACAACTGCTATAAATGCTTAGGAGCAGTCGGGAAATAACTACATCATAGTTAAAGTTTATATCGTGACGCGTAATGCGTAATGCGTGACGCGAGGATATGATCGTTCTAACAATTTGCCGGAGTTGTTTTTCTTGCAATCCTTATTTGTTTTTAAATTTATCTTCCAGCATTTTATTTGTATTTTCTTTCAGTGCCGGATATGCTTTTACGAAAAACCATATTATACCGGGTAACATCATAAGTATCCCCGGAATGGCTATTGTTCCCAGTCCTACCAGATAGGGGCCTACAAATATTATTGTGTATAATAAACCTATTATAAATAATATTAAAAAAGTAAGTTTCATGCCAATCACCTCCTGAAAATTAATTCTCTGCAGAAAAATAAAAGTCCTGCTATTGTGAATTTTTTTTGCATGACATGGAGAACTTTACAATTTATTTACAAAGTAATATCATTTAGCTATCAACTTTAGTACATTGCCTGCCTGGTGCTCCGGAGAAAAAAATATCACGACGACACAGGTCTATTTGAATAAAATATAATGCAAACCGGCATGATGTAAGCTCTAACAAATATGGCTGTTCCAGTTAAGATTTTTTTCGGACGAGCGCCAGGCAGGCAATGCCATGGAATTTATAAAGATAAACTTGATTGCGATTTGGTATAAAAACAGTTTCTTAACAATTCAGTGGTAAAATATAGAATAAAGTAAAATATGATAAAAAGGAGTATTTTTATTACTTTAGGGTCGCCGAGTCCAATAAAAATTTTATCCAAAAGTTAACAAAAAATTAACAAAATTAAGTTTATTTTTTTCTCTAGAAATGTATAATAAATTAAGGGAAATTATTTAAGGGGGTAGGATTATGCAATTAAATATAAGTACTCTTTTTAGAGGGAAACAACAGATAACAAAACCTCAGGCACGCAAGCTTATGGAGCTTGACAAAGAAGGCAGAATGAGAGATATAGATAAAGATTATTCTTTTTTGTCCTATACAGAACATTCAGGAGCAGCAGAAGCCTTTGAAAAACTAACCAGCAGAAAACCTGTTTACATAGCAAGTGGTAGCTTTATATCTGATGGTGTACAGGAATTAAACGATCCGGAAATGCTTGATCTGGTTGAAACTCATACAAAGCTTACTCCACAGGAAGAAAAAAATCTCGACACTCTTTTCAGCGGAGATCAAAAGGCCATAGAAGAAGCGGTAGACAGCAGACTTAAAGAACTTGATAAAGAAGAAAGGTTCAGAATTAAAGATAAGAATTTTTCCTCTGAAACTTATAGAGATGGCTCAGGAGCGGGAGAGGCGAAAGAAAAATTAAGAAAGCATAATCCTGTTTTTATAGCAAATCTGGATGAATATAATAGTTTTACTCCTATGATTGGTATGATGAGCGGCCCTAAAATACCAGTTCAGGAAGTAAGAGATTTAAAAGATGTCCTTCTTGTGCCGGAAGAAAAGGCAAAAATAGATCCAGGTAATATAAATAACTGGAATATAGGACTTCCTGGTGATAAGCCAAAATCGCTACTGGAGATGGCTCAAAAACCTAAAATAGGTCTTCCTGACCCGACTGCAGTCGGTATGGGGCAGACATTGGTAAAAATGAGTATGGAACAGAAACCATTGGGTTTGTCTGATTCTACTGTAGAGGGTAATAAGCCAAAATCGCTACTGGAGATGGCTCAAAAACCTAAAATAGGTCTTCCTAACCCGACTGTAGTCGGTATGGGGCAGACATTGGTAAAAATGAGTATGGAACAGAAACCATTGGGTTTGTCTGATTCTACTGTAGAGGGTAATAAGCCAAAATCGCTACTGGAGATGGCTCAAAAACCTAAAATAGGTCTTCCTAACCCGACTGTAGTCGGTATGGGGCAGACATTGGTAAACATGAGTATGGGACAGAAACCATTGGGTTTGTCTGATTCTACTGCCGATACGGTAAATTCTGAGAAAAAAGATCCCTTTGCAAGTCTTCCCAGTAAGAAGCTGGATGAAAAATTGCCCGGTTCATCGACCTTGATGGGGCCGATACCGATTAGTATGGGAGACTTTCCCAAAAAAAATCGAACATTAGCAGATACAGCTATGACTGGAGCGCTTCTAGGATTCAATATGTCACATTTAACTTATAAGAACAAGAAAGATACCATTGATGTTCTAAAAGGTATAATGAATGGTAGAAAGCCTTTCGAGGGAAATTATAAAGATACATTTACAATTCACATAAAAGGGTTAGATGTTAACGATTCCGATATAAAACAGGTAATAAAGGAAGCTAAAGATATAGGTATAGAAATTTTGCCTGAATAAATCAAATTAAAGATTGCCGTACTCGGCATAAAGACTGCCGGGAATATGATAGTCCTATAGTATGGCGATTTATAGAAAATTAAACAGATCTTAATAAATTGCAGAGAAGTTTTTCTGTTAAATTAAAGGATCTGTTTATTTTTCTTATTTATCTTCAAACGTCAGGAGTCAGGACTAACTGATAAAATTAATTCTTCCTTTTTGAGGCGGCGTATCAATGCCGGGATTGGCTTTTATGTAATCCAATAAAATATCTCTCTGTATCCTGCCTGTTTCTACGTTCTTACCCTTCGGGAATTCTTCGTAACCGCAGGAGCCGGTAAAGGTTATATCGTTTATGGCAACACGATAAGATTTGCTCATATCTATGGGTAATCCGTTTACTTTTATATTTGACACCTGGTTCCCGGCAGGTTTTGAAGTGTCTATATCTACCGTCATACCTGATATCTGTAAATAATTTTTATGCTGTTGAGCACTGTTTTCCATTGTCTTTTTTATCTGTTCTCCTGTTAAATCGATACAGATACTCTCGTCATCACGGGGTAATATGCGATAAACATCTCCAAAGGTTATTTTCCCTCTGAATAATTGATCTCTTATTCCGGAAGAAACAAGGAAAGCTATATCACTTTTAGTGCCTGCTCTCATAGCATCTGTTACAAAATCTCCCATAACACTTTCTTCTACTTTCAGTCTGTCATGGGGTAAATCAATATTTGTTTCCCCGACAACCTGGCTCTTCTTGTTCTGTGCTTCCATTATAACAGGAGTTACAATATCTTCGACACCGCTGTCCATTTTCAGACTGACACTTTTTAATAAATTTTCCGTAACAGGAATGAATTTGTTTTCGTAACTGATTATTTTATTTTCATCTTTTTTAACTTTAAGTTTCAGATGACCTACATATTTACCCTGGGTGCCTGATTTTACTATTATATTTCCGTTGACTTCCTCTATTGCTTTATTGTGGCTGTGGCCTCCAACTATTATTACATTATTTAACTCTGATGCCAGTTTTCTGTCATACTCATCACCTTCATGGGATAAAACTACAACCACATCGACACCTTTTGATTTTAATTCTTCTACATATTTCTTTGTAGTTTCCATGGCATTTAAAAATGTCAGTCCTTCAACCTTTCTCGGATCTCCTTCTTCTCTTATCGTATCTGCGAAGATCGGAAGAGCGTCGTGTAGGGAAAGAGTGTAGATCTCGGTGGTC
>CALARM010000435.1 GCA_937888925.1 uncultured Synergistia bacterium
CTACACACTACTAAGAAAACTATAGAAACGATGGAATACCATCGTTTTTTTATTTATTCTGAGTATCGTAACAGGTAAAAGGGTATTCGTAAAAAGCTTCTGCCTGGCAGGCTCTGGAGAAGAAAAATTAGTTTTTTCTATAGAATTAAAAATTAAATAAGGGTTAATTTATTGTCTGTAAAACAAATGATATAAGGCAAATTATTTTTCTTCGTAAGAGCCTGTCAGGTAGAAGCTGATAAAATGGTTACTAATTTACCTGGTGCGGTAATAAGTAATGAATAGTGATAAGTAGCTTACTATAAATCAGAAAAAAACTCTGTTTTAAAAGGATATCCTACTATCTGAGTCAGTATTTTTTCAATAGGCCTGTTTATTGTCATTTCGAAGGCTAAATTATTTGGAACAAACTGAAAATGTCCTTCTCTCCAGCTCAATATCCTTTTTACAACCTCTTCACCTTTCCCCCATTTATCTTCTGCATGAATTGCCTTGCCCTGTAAAAAAAACAAAGCAGCTTCTTCTCCTGCCAGGTAAAAGCAGATTTTACCGCTCTGTCTGGTGTTGACCATGATTTGAAATATGTAAAAAGGCGGTATATAGTTTATATCTCCTGCAAATACAAGCCCTTCTACATAATCGGGAGCATTATGAACAAGATTCTGGCTTTCTTTTAATGACATAGAATAGTCATTTCTATCCAGGTAAAGTTTTATGAGTTTTTTTCTTGCTTCAGTATTGGATGGGTTTTCTTTAATAAGAGATGTATATCTTTTAAGAGCTTTTTCTTCTTCGAGGTTTTTCTCTCTGGTTTTAAATTCTTTTGTCTTTTTTCCTTCATTTCCATAACCTCTATGGCCGAAATCTCTTGCAAATTCCGAGACAGAAAAAGTTTCTTCTTTAGACTGTTGCTCAGAATATGGCAAAGAAGGAGGCATGAATACTTTATTACTATCGTCGTCTTTTTTCTTAATAATATATTCTGCGTAATTCTTTGGTGTTAAATCTTCTTCTGCTTCAGCGGGTAAATCTTCTGATCTTTCTTTAAAATAAACCCATTTAACACCTTCTTTTTCTTCCCATGGGCCTTTATTTATATTTACCTCTTCTTTTGTTTGGGAAGGGAAAAATAACTCTTTTAATTTATTGGTAAGGCTTTTCGATTTCTTGTATTGCAAATATTATTCACCAGACAGAAAAAATTATGGTAGATTAGAATGAAAGTCCATGCTGAATACCGGTTAATTTATTTATAGTTTCCTGAATAGCCTGTACTATCCAGGGCTGAACTTCCAGTTTTAAAGCTTCTGTAAGATAAGGAACTGCTTTGTTATCACCTAAATTACCAAGAGCTTTTACTACATTATAACGGACTGTATCGTCCGGATCAGACAGAACCTTTATTAAATGTTCTACTGCTCTCTGGTCTCCAAGTTCTCCAAGAGCCCATGCCGCATCAATTCGATTTTCAGCAGACGGTGATTTAAGTTCTGATATTAGTTGATCGAAATTTTTCTCCATTGCATTAACACTACCGTTTATAAAAAAAATAGACATCATTACAATAAGAAAAAAGAAAATTCCTCTAGTAATATACACAGACGAATTCCTCCTGATTTTTCAAAAAATATTTTGTTGGGTTGAGCATGATAATCTCCATGTGAAGAAAATAAACGACAGTTAATAATCAAAAAACCATAATAATCCATATTTCATAAGCGTTTTACTTAAAAATTATGCTCAATTTATGAAAGGATATCTTTTAAAATAGTTTATTTATTTTACTATACAGGGAAAATAATGTCAAGTTATGTAGCTTACAATCCAACCAGTATTACTCTATACGCCAGAATACAGGTTGAAGATAAACGGGTCCTGAGCTATAGTTAATCGTAGAATCTGTCACATAAGGATTATATCTAAATGTTACCACACAACCGCTGGCACCGGTATTTTTAACAATAACACCGGAATTGCCATGCTTATCCGGATCAGCATTTATTATAATACCTTCAATTGTAATTGAATTATTAGCAGTATCGGTACATTTATTTTCCAGATTTATTGTTCCATCTGTCGTATAAACGACTCCTTTAAAGGTATTTCCTCCGGCAATAGGTGTTGCCCTGGTAGTAAGAGTGAAGGACTTCCCATAAATTGCTACAGTATGCTTATTTATAGGACTGTATATATGCATACTGGAATCGTACAGCCAGATATCCTCTGCAGAAGCAAAGGTAAATGATTGAGCATCAACAGTAACATGGTATGATCTGAGATATCCGTCTATAAAGAGACCGGAATAAATATTATCATTAACCTGGATATGCATCGGATCACCGCTGCCGCCGGGGTTTATGTCTAAATTACCTCCCCAGTGATAAATATTATTTTTACTTACTGTAAGGGTATTATTATTCCAGCTCATACCATCAGGAAGATAATCTTTCATGTCCTGCCAGTCTTCAAAATCATAAATCGTAACAAACCCTAATTTAAGATAAATGTGTACTTTAGCTTTCAATGTACCGCCATCATTTTTTATCTGTCCGAGAAATTTAACTTTAGCACTCATAAACAGGTCAATACCCAGGTTCGGTACATTTTCATTCATTTCATGCTCGTTACCGCCACCTGCCAGAGCAAATGATTTAGCTCTCGCCTTAAGGGTATCATATTCTAATTTCAGGCATTGCTTTGTAGGGACATTACTTACCGGTATGCCATTCCCTGATATTATGTCGGCAACTGTGGCAGCGTCTCCTACAGTTCCGCTTGAAGCAACAGTTGAATTATATAAAGAAAGGGATACGTTAGAGCCCTTGGAAAAGGTATTGCCAGCCGAGTAATTACAATGGATATTACTGGGAAATCTGTCAGGATTGGCAGTTAGCTTGAGAATAAGAGGGTTAGTACCGGGATCAGTATTTATAGATACAGCGCCATCACTGTAGAGTGTCATAGGAACAAACTGATAATGTACAATGGCTTCCACAATCTTACTGGATTTATTCCCTCCTCCTGCCGGAACTGTTCCTTTAGATACTACCAGAATGGAATAAGGAGGAATAATCCTTGAGTCACCAAAGGCATCTATAATAGTTGTAGAAGTAGATTTACCTATATTCGAACTATATTCATAGACATTAAAAGTCCCTCTCCCGATGGAATCACTGTAGTTTGTAGTAGCAGGCAGGCTACTTATAGAACCATACGTTTCCAGCTTATAAAGCATATAATGAATACCGCTTTCTGCAACATTCAATGCTTCTGTATCATAATAATATCTCATAGACATACTCATATGGGAATAACTATTCAACATAAGAACAGAGGCAAGGCCCAGGAGTATAAAACATATGCCCAGTGCCGATATAACTGCCATTCCTTTTTTAATTGTATATCTTTTCATTTTCTGCCATCCCTTTTCTATTTAATTTTCATAATAGTATTTCTCATAAATATAGTTAAAGTTTCTACTGCTATTAATTCTCCCCCGTTTTCCCCTCCTCTTGGGCTCTTATATCTTGTTTCTACACGTAATGTGCAATAAGAAGGTTCTACAGATGGTATTTCTACAGAAACATCGTAAATATTTCTTGCAATAACATGAGGAGGTAGATCGGGAGAGCATGTTCCATCAAGTATATGCCTGAGATCATCAAAGGCCAGGGGAATTTCAAAGCCATATTCATTTGGATCAAAAACTGGCACATAATCAGGATTTGTTGTAAAGGTACTATTTTTTCCAGGAGATGAAAATGCTCTCTTTAATAAAAAGTAGTATGGTTGAGTTGAATTTTTTATCTCTCTCGGAGTATGTGGATCAGCCTGAAGATAATATATAACATAGGCTTCCCACTGGGGAGAAGCCACATTAATATTTGGCTGAGAGCCAGCTGCGTTATTTCCCAGTGTCGTTAAAAAACTTATTGCCTTCGGTACATTAGTAACGGGATCATTACAATCACTCAGTGATGCTCCATGAGTTCTTCTCAGATCTTTACTGAACCAGGTTATGCCTTTCACTGCTTCTTTTCTTATAAAAGAAAGACCGCTTTCTTCCCGTGAAACTTTAAGGCTGTGATACATAATCTGAGAAGCTATCCCCATTAAACACAAAAAAATCATGGTACTTATGACAACTTCCAGAAGTGACATACCCTTATTAAATTTCATTTTTTCATACTTCAATTTCATAAATCCCTCATGGAACTTTTGTTGGAACAGCAAGGTAGTTGTGTATATAAGAGGAAAATTTTATTTCTTTCTTTACCCCCTGTATTTCTAAAGATTTTCCTTCCAGATTTTTATCATACCAGTATACACTTATTGTAATTTTTTTCAATCTATTAATAGGATGGGTAGAATCAACAGTATCTACAAGTGACATTTTTCGTAAAAATTTCATATTATCAGACGTAACTTCAGAAAGAGTGTATGGACTGCCTGATGTGGCATAAACATCAAAATTACATAAAAATTCCTTTTGATACAATTCAAGGGTAGACTGAGCCAGATTTGTGGCAAGTACCATATTATCTCCCTTTTTAATACCCATAATGCCGGCAATAAACATACCTGTTATTGTTATAACAGCCAGTGCCAGTATAACCAGAGCAACCATAATTTCTGTAATATTTAACCCGTAGAAAGATTGGATTTTTTTTATATTTCTCATTGTTTTAGTCAGTCCTATAAATGATTCATCATATAGGTTTTATTTCATTGTCGTGACCCATAACGTGTGACGGATTTAATCACTGCGCATCACGCATTATATATATATTATACACCTTTTATATAAAATATACTGTAATTTTGATTATAAAAGAGAAAATATATAATAGCAATATTTTCCATAACCCATAACTCATTTTCAAACGCAATCTGTGACATTCATTTTTTACGGAGGACTATTAACATAGATGGAGAAATATATTATTTAAATTTTACATGATAGTTGACAGCATAATCGTGTGATGCAGTTAACTACAGATAATTTGGAGGTTTCTTATGGTAAAACAAGAAAGATTATTCCTTACTGATGCACAGTTGAAATCAGAATTAGAACGATGTGAATACTGTGAAGAAAAACCATGCAAAACTGCATGTCCTGCAAACTGTTCTCCTGCTGACTTCATCATGGCAGCTAAAGTCGGCAATAAGTTTGACATAAAAAGAGCTGCGGCAGAAATACTGACAAACAATCCACTCGGCGGAATCTGCGGTCTTGTATGTCCTGACAGACACTGCAAAAGTGGCTGTGTCCATGCAGGCCTTCATACACCCATTAATATTCCGGCCATACAGGCATCTATCATTCAGAGAGCAAAAGAAGCCGGTATAATGCCTGAATTTAAAAGGACAACAAAAAATGGTAAAAAAGTTGCCATAGTAGGAGCAGGTCCTGCCGGACTCGGAGCTGCTGCAATGCTTGCCGGTAAAGGTTACAGTGTTACCTTATTTGATAAGGAAAATAAAGCAGGAGGGGCATGTCAGTGGATTCCTGACTACAGACTTCCGAAAGATGCTCTACAAAGTGATATTAATTTTGTAATGTCTCTCGGTTCTGTAGAGATGAAACTGAATTCCGATATTACAGACTATGAAGCATTATTGAAGGAATATGATGCAGTTCTTGTCACAATCGGTCTTCCTGTACCCATAAAACTCGGAATAGCAGGTGAAGAAATAGCAGTAGGAGGAACTGATTACCTGAAAAATCCCGGTGCCTATGAAATGAAAGGTACTGTTGCAGTAGTAGGCGGCGGAGCAACAGCAACAGACTGTGCTGTAACTGCAAAGCTCAGGGGAGCAGAAAAAGTTGAAATGTTTTCTCTGGAAAAAATAAGTGAAATGCCCCTTGACCCGAAAGAAAGAGAAGAATTACTTGAATATGGTATTGAAATAAATGGCCGTGTAAGGCTTACTTCAATAAAAGTCAACGGAAAAATTCAATCAGTAGAAACAATAAAAGTAACCCTTCCTGCCGATGTTAAATTCAACCTTAAAGATATAAAAGATCTTCCGGGAACGGAACAGATAAGGAAAGATATAGATCATATCATAGTAGCTATCGGCAACAGATCAGGACTCAAACGGGTGGAAAAAGCAGGTATCTTCTACGGAGGAGATTGTGAATGCGGCCCTACTACCGTCGTAGAAGCAGTTGCAGCAGGGAAAAATGCAGCCCTCGCAATTGATGCATTTATATCAGGAAAAGAAAAACCTGTTTTCGAGAAAAAGATTAAAAGCAATGAACCTGTACCCGGCTATGACTGGCTTCCCGTATCACTGGAAACAGATTTCTTCGGCAGAAAAATCAATTCCCCCTTCCTTCTTTCTGCAGCACCTCCTTCCGATGGTTATGAGCAGATGAAAAAAGCCTATCAGGCAGGATGGGCAGGTGGAGTAATGAAAACAGCTTTTGACGGTATTCCGATCCATATTCCCGGAGAATATATGCATGTCTTCGATAAATATACCTATGGTAACTGTGATAATGTATCAGGCCATCCCCTTAAGAGGGTATGTGAAGAAGTAAAGAAACTGGTAAAGGAATTTCCTGACAGGCTTACCATTGCCTCTACAGGAGGCCCTGTCACAGGTAATGATGAGGCAGATAAAAAAGGCTGGCAGAGCAACACAAAGAAACTGGAAGAAGCAGGAGTTATGGCTATAGAATACAGTCTGTCGTGCCCGCAGGGAGGAGACGGTACGGAAGGTGATATAGTGTCTCAAAACCCGGCATTGACAGCAAAGATCATAGACTGGGTCATGGAAGTAAGTAATCCCGAAATACCGAAACTCTTCAAACTAACAGGAGCAGTAACGTCTATTGCTCTTATAGTTAAAGCAATAAAGAAGGTTTTTGATAAATATCCTGATAAAAAAGCCGGTATAACCCTTGCAAACACCTTCCCTGCCCTGAATTTCAGAAAAGGTGAGAAAAAGGAATGGGATGAAGGTATTATAGTTGGTATGAGCGGCAACGGTGTTACACCAATAAGTTATCTCACCCTGTCCAATGTATGCAATCTCGGTGTTACAGTATCAGGTAACGGCGGACCTATGACCTATAAAGCAGCAGCAGATTTCCTTGCCCTGGGAGCAAAAACAGTTCAGTTCTGTACAGTAGTAACCAAACATGGTTACGGTGTTATTGATGAATTGAAACAGGGTATCAGTCATTTAATGGCAGAAAGAGGCATAAAATCTATTGCAGAGCTTACAGGCATTGCTGCGCCACATCCTGTAAGAGACTTTATGGCCCTCACGCCTGTAAAGAAGATTTCTACAGCAGATAAAGATCTCTGTCTCAGCTGCGGCAACTGCACCAGATGTCCCTATCTTGCCATCACGCTCGATGAGGAAAAACATCCGAAAACAGATCCGGAAAAATGTATCGGTTGCAGTATTTGTGTTCAGAAGTGTTTCTCAGGTGCTCTTTCCATGAGAGAACGAACAGCTGAAGAAGCAGCAGCATTAAAAGAAGATTAATTTTAAATAAAAAAATCGGACTTAATAAGTCCGATTTTTTTTATTTAAGGGACTGTAAGAAAATAACTCTGGCAAATCATGGTTCCTGTCCTCACGTGACGCGTGACGCGTTACGCGTTACGATTGTAACTATGATAAGGTTATTCTTTTACAACCAGCTAAAATTTTCCGAGACTTTTCAGTATTTTCTCCGGCGTGAAAGGACTCTCTCTGAGTCTTATGCCGACAGCATTATAAATAGCATTTGATATGGCAGGGAGGGCTCCGCATATGCCTATTTCTCCCACACTTTTTGCTCCGAAGGGACCGGAAGGTTCATAGGTAGGGACAAGTAAGGGAACTATTTCGGGAAGGTCTGCCATTGTAAATATTTTATATTCCCCAAAATTTGCATTTAACATCTTTCCGG
>CALARM010000436.1 GCA_937888925.1 uncultured Synergistia bacterium
AATAACTGTGAAGGAACCGGGAAAAGACCTGAAACCCGGCATGTTTGCCAGAGGGAAAATACTGCTTGCCGAACATAAAGCAGTTCCTGTCATACCCGATGCATGTATAAAAACAAAGAATGATAAAACCTGTGTCTTTACGGTAAAAGATTCTAAAGTGGTACAGAAATATATTGTAAAAGGGCCATCCATGAATAACAACAGTGAGGTTGTAGAGGGACTTGCACCGGGGGAAAAAGTGGTTTATTCAGGATTTGTAAAAGACGGAGATACTGTGAATATCATAAATGAGGAGTAACATATATGTGGTTAACAGATATAGCTATTAAACGTCCTGTTTTTACTGTAATGGTATTTATAGCTCTTATTGTTATGGGGATAAGATCGGTAACTATGATGCCTGTAGATAAACTTCCTGATATGGATGTGCCTATAGTAACAATAACGACAATATATCCGGGAGCAGGGCCTGAAGAAATAGAGAGCCTTGTAACGAAAAAGATCGAAGATCAGGTAAGCAGCGTCGATAAGATAGATACAATAAAATCCGTTTCCAGAGAAGGTATTTCAACGGTTATCATACAGTTCCTCATAGAGGCGGATATTGATGTTTCCACTGCAGACGTCAGGGCAAAGGTGGCCATCGCAAAGAAGGATCTCCCCGATGATGCTGAAGAACCTATTGTGTCCAAACTGGATCTCGGCGCCCTTCCTGTAATCACTATGGGTATTACCAGTGATTCCATGAATATAAGAGAAGTTAAAACCCTTGTGAAAAATATCATAGCAGACAGATTTTCAAAACAGAACGGCGTAGGTAATGTGGACGTATCGGGAGGAGATACAAGAGAAATCCTGGTGCTGGCAGACCAGGAGAGATTGATTGCCCATTCTATAACCATAGCGGAACTGAAAAACCTGCTCCAGGCATCAAACCTGAATGTTCCCAGCGGAAACATGAAGCCGGGAGTCCAGGAAAATTCCATCAGACTTCTGGGAGAATTTCAGTCTGTCGATGAGATAAAGAATTTAAGAATTTCAAAAACTACTAAAAATGGCATAGAAAATATAAAACTCTCCGATATTGTAGATGTAATAGACGGAAATGCAGACAGAGAAGCTTTTACAAGGCTTGATGGCGTTGACAGCGTCGGTCTTACCATAAGAAAACAGGGCAGTGCCAATTCCCTGAAAACAGTTGAAGCTATAAAAACAGAGCTTGCATCTGTACAGAAGGATTATCCTCAGCTCACAATAAAGATAAGCGACGACCAGTCAATAAATATAAAAAACTCCATAGAATCGGTATTTCATGAACTGCTCCTTGGAGGTATTCTTGCAGTAATAGTAATTTTTATATTCCTCCATAATATCAGGTTTGTTTTCATCGTAATTATGGCCCTTCCGTCTCCTATGATTGCAACATTCATTATTCTGTTTGCCACAGGGCAGACTCTTAACACTATGTCTCTTATGGGTCTTACTCTCTGTATAGGTATTCTTATAGACGATACCATAGTGGTTCTGGAAAATATACACAGACATCTTAAAATGGGAAAAGACCCCATGACTGCAGCCTTTGAAGGTAGAACGGAAATAGGCCTTGCCGCGATAGCCATAACAATGACCGACTGTGTCATATATCTGCCTGTTGCTTTTATGGGAGGAGTTGTGGGAAGAGCGTTTCTTTCCTTCGGTATTACAGTCGCTTCTGCAACATTATTTTCCCTTTTTACTTCCTATACCTTTACTCCCATGCTTGCTTCCCGGTTATTAAAAAGTGAAAAGGAAAAAGAAGAAAAAAAAACTATACTGGATAAATTTTTTGATGTTTTCGACAGGTTTTATGACGGACTGGATAGCTTTTACAGAACTGTTCTGGACAGAGCCCTTAAAATCAGATGGCTTGTAGTTATTGTCGGTATGGGTTCTCTTGTTGTGGCACTGGTTTTCATTGCTCCTCATATTCAGGTTGAATTTACTCCTCAGGATGATCAGGGGAAAATACAGATTAAGATAGAGCTGCCAACAACTGTAAATGTAACGGAAACAGACAGGATTACAAAAAAAATAGAAGATATAATTATGAATAAACAGGATTTCCCTGAAGTCAAATCTGTTTTTACAAATGTGGGGGCAGAAGCAGGAAGTGTTATATCCTCAGGTTCTCAGGGGCCTGAATATGCGTCAATAGATATAGATACAGGCCAGAGGAGCGACAGAAAAAGAAGTGTTTTTGAAATAGGCCGTATTATGACGGAAAAATTCTCGCCCATTCCTTATAATATAACGGTAACATATCCTAAATCAATGGGCGCCAATGATGTACCTGTACAGATAGAAGTTACAGGTAACAGATTTCAGAGAGATGACATTCTGAATATAGCGGCAAAAGTAAAAGAGATAACAGAACATACTAAGGGTACTACCAATGTCAGTATGAGCTGGAAAGAAGGCAAACCTGAAACAAAAGTCATTGTAGACAGGTTGAAAATTGCTTCCACTCCCTTTACAGTGGCATATATAGGGTCGATACTGAGAACCAGTGTGGCAGGCAATACTGACATGAAATACAGGGAATACGGAGAAGAATATGACATACGGGTAAGACTCCAGGAAAAATACAGAAAAGAAAACTATCAGACAGGCAATATATATCTGGGAGATATAAAAGGAAACCCTGTTTACATAAAAAATGTGGCAGATCTTGTGACAAAACCTGCTCCCAATAATATAGACCACAGGAACAAGCAGCTTGCCGTTATTGTTAAAGCAGAACTTGCAAAAGGTGCTGCTCTCGGTAATATTCAGACGGAAATAACTAAAACCATGGCCAAAGAACTTACCCTGCCTGCCGGCATAACGGTAAAATTCGGAGGAGACGCAAAAATTATGGTAGAGTCTTTCGGCTATATGATCCAGGCTCTTGTCCTTGCCATAATTCTTGTATATCTTGTAATGGCTTCCATATTTGAATCTTACATAAATCCCTTTATCATTATGTTTGCCCTTCCTCAGGCCATGGTAGGAGGATTTCTTGCTTTATTTGTAACAGGTTCCACCCTGAGTATTTTCTCTATGATAGGTTTTATCATGCTCATAGGACTGGTAGGTAAAAATGCCATATTGCTTATTGATTATACCAATACTCTGAGAGGCAGAGGAATGGAAAGGGATGAGGCTCTGAAGCAGGCAGGCCCTACGAGGCTTCGTCCCATACTTATGACTACGGCAGCCCTTATATTTGCACTTTTCCCTGTAGCTCTTGGACTGGGGTCAGGTGCGGAATTGAGGCAGCCGATGTCTATAGCAGTAATAGGAGGGCTTACCCTTTCCACCCTCCTTACCCTTCTCGTTATACCTGTTCTTTATGCACAGTTTGATGATTTTATGATATGGTTTAATAAGGTCAGGGGAAAAGGAAAATAGACATTTTTACTATGTTATGATAAAATTAAAGTGAAAATAAGTTACTGAGTATTGAATAAACTTAGTATAAAGTTTCGTAAATATCTTTGTGTATAAAATATGCATAAATTACAAATAAATCAATATGTTTGCATTATGATAATACATAAATGTTTTAATGAAACGATATACTAGTTCTTCTCGTAACTCATTAAGTGTTACGAGAGGTGTATGCTATGATTACCTCAGTAATAATTTAGAATGAATTTGTAAGGTAAGGTGTATAATTTATGCAGTTCGTAAGAAAAATAATAGAAAGTACACTTATTGAGAATATAATTGATTTACCTGAAGAGCTTCAACATAAAAAATTGGAATTATTAGTCTTTCCTTTTGTTGAAAAAGAATCTTCCAATGAATTTGATCCTGAAGATTTTGCAGGACTTTTAAACATAGAAAACCTGGATAGAGAAATAAAAAACATGCGAGATGAATGGGAAAGAATTTAATGTATTTGATAGATACGAATATATTGATTTATCATTTCAATAACAGTATACCTGACAGAATAAAACCGGTAATAAAAGAAATATTTCAAAGACATTTTAATATTTCAGTTATAACCAGAATGGAATTTCTCGGTTTTAGAGGACATACTGAAGAGAGTTTTGAAAAAGCCCGCTTATTCTTATCTTATTCCCATATCATTAACCTTGAGGATGATATAGTTGAAATGGTTATAAATCTGAGAAGGTCTAAAAAAATAAAACTTCCCGATGCAATTATTGCTTCTACTGCAACTAAAAAAGACCTGATTTTAGTGACAAGAAATGTAGAGGATTTTACTGACATTAATATAAAAATTTATAATCCTTTTGGTATAAAGTAAAAGAGGGATTATTCCGATGTTAGTAGTAAAAACTCCTTATTTTCGAAACAATCCCTGTTTTTATTTACCTTTTTATTCCTCCGGTGCAGGCGGTATTAACTTGTTATCCATAAGAAGATGAACCATTTCTCTTGCTCCCCTTATAGCTGTTTCCGCCTTTTCCATCAGTTCTTCTTTTGAGAGGTGAATTCTGGCAATACCCTGTTCTATGGCTTTCAATCCTACTGCCACTGCTTCTCTCGGGAATACTTCCCATTCATTCATATTCGGTATGATATAGTCTTCTCTTAATCCCTTGTCTTCTGCAACCTTTGCCAGTTCCAGTGCTGCAGCTATACACATCTCGTCTGTAATGGTTTTTGCCTGAACATCAAGAGCTCCTCTGAATATGCCGGGGAAGCCCAGGGAATTATTTACCTGATTGTCAAAATCAGATCTTCCAGTTGCAACTATTCTTGCTCCTGCTTCTTTAGCTTCCCATGGCCATATTTCCGGTATGGGATTTGCCGTGGCAAATACTATTGAATCTTTTGCCATAGTGGAAACCCATTCAGGTTTTATCGTGCCAGGGCCGGGAGTAGAAGCTGCTATACAGACATCCATATTCTTAAACGCTTCTCCTGTAGCACCGGCTCTGCCCCATTTATTTGTTCTCTCACATATATCCCATTTATATGTTCCTTTAAGGTCATTTCTTGTTGTACAGAGCATGCCTTTGCTGTCACATATAATAACATTTTCAGCTTTTATTCCTGCTGCCACGATGATTCTGAAAATAGCCATATTTGCAGCACCTGCACCTACAAGACATACATGGGCTTCGTCCATTCTTTTACCGACGAATTTAAGGGCATTTATAAGACCTGCTGCAACAACTGCGGCAGTTCCCTGCTGATCATCATGCCAGACAGGTATGTCCATTTCTTTTCTCAGTCTTTCAAGTATTTCAAAACATTTAGGTTTTTCAATATCTTCCAGATTTATACCGCCAAAACATGGCTGGAGCAATTTTACTGTTCTTATTATTTCTTCCGTATCTTTTGTATCCAGACATATGGGAAATGCATCTACTCCTCCGAGATATTTAAATAGAAGGGCTTTACCTTCCATAACAGGTATAGCAGCTTCAGGACCTATGTCACCCAGGCCGAGAACCCTTGTGCCGTCAGATATTACTGCTACCATATTAGCCTTGTTTGTATGGAGAAAAACCTTTGATTTGTCTGCTTTAATATCAAGGCATGGTTTTGCCACTCCCGGGGTATACCATATGGCAAAATCATTGAAATCCCTTATAACGCATTTTGGCACAACTCCTATTTTACCTCTGTAAAAAGGATGGAGTTTCATAGCGTCTTTCCCCGGTTTTTCTGCTTTTTTGAGCAGTTCTTCTTTTGTAAGTTTTTCCATGAAATCTGCTGGAGCCTGGCCAGCTTTCACCTCCTGATTTTTGATGTTTATGGGAAACTATTTTTTATAAGAACTTAATACTTTCTCTAAATATATATTAAACCCCTTCAATAAAAAAAATTGAATGATATTTAAGTGGGAAAAATAATAAGATTGACTCATACTTCTCGTGATGATATAATTTTTCACTGAAATTTAAAGACATCAGGTGTATTAGTGAAGCATTTAATGAAGCATTTAATCTTTTTAATCTCATTACTTTTGATTATTTCTCTTTCTTTTTTGAGTTGTATGAGAGAAGAAAAAAAAATGGAACCTTCTCCTGTCCCTTCTCCGACAGTAAATAAAATCAGTTCTTCCGGAGATTATATCCATGAATTAATAAAATCCTCAATTCTGATTGAAGAGCATGATATAGAAGGGGCCGTTAAAAAACTTCAAAATCTTAACATAGATGAAAAAGATAAATTAAACAGAGACAGGAAGAACTTCTTACTTGCTCTCTGTTATATGGAAAAAAAAGATTTTGATAAATCTCTGAAGTTACTTGGAACAATAACATATATGCCGGAATACAGGGATTTTTTTAAATTTAAATCTTACATAAATAAAGATGACCATAAAGCCATAAGTGAGATGGAACATATTGTTAAAACATATCATGACAGCCCTCTTTCTTCTGAAGCTCTCTTTATAGCAGGTAATCTTTTTTATGGAAAAAAAAATTACGGTAAGGCTATTAATTATTATAAAAAAGCTATAGATACAAAAAAGAGATTTAACTTTTTTCCTGACCTTTATTACCGTCTCGGCAGAAGTTATGAAAAAGAGAAAAAATGGAAGGAAGCTCTTATGTATTATTCCAGGATAACTTATTTATATCCCTTCAGCCCTCTTTCAGATATAGCAAAAAAGAAGATTTCCTTTCTCATAAAAAAGAAAAAACTTTCTCCTTATAAACCTTCAGAAGAAGAGTTACTTACTGCCGGCAGAGAATATGAGAATAAGAACAGACAGGGGAAAGCACTGGTTTACTATAGAAAATATGCTGAATTGTATCCGAAAAAAGCTATGTCCGATGATATTTCCTATCACAGAGCACTCTGTGAATTTTACGCCGGTTCTTATGAAGATGGTGCAAAATTATTGCGTCATATCGCAGGACATGGGGGGCCTTTTGCCCCCAAAGCCCTTTATAAACTTTATGAAGGTTCGGTAGAAGGTTTAAAATATGTAGCCAGAACTTATCCTGACACAGATACAGGCAGCAGAGCCCATTATATGGCCGGTTATTATCTGGAGAGGGAAGGCCATATTGCAGAAGCAATAAAACAATACAGACAGACAGGTAAACTTTTCAACAAAGGCAGCTGGGGAGATGCGTCTTACTGGCAACTGGGACGTATTTATTACAAACAGAAACTTTACTCAAATGCCCGTGATGCCTTCCTTAAAGCCGTAGCATTATATCCTCATAACGAATGGTCAGGCCAGTGTCTTTTCTGGCTTGCAAAATGTGAGGAAAAAATGGAAAAAAAGAAAGAAGCCTTTGAGTTATATAAGAAAGTAGTTCAATCGTATGACCATACCTTCTATGCTTACAGAGCAAGGGCAAAACTTGTATCTGCCGGCTATGAAGAATATATGGTTCAGGAAAAAGAACCTCTGTCTTTTGCAGAAGGGATAAGGCAGCCTTTTAAAGGTACTTTCGATAATGGTCATTATAAAAAATTTATAGAACTATGCCAGGCAGGTCTTTATAAATATGCGGAAAATGAATTAAATCTTGTAGAATTTCCTGAAAATAAACAGGAAGAGAAAGATTTTGCTTCTGCTCTTATACTCTGCGGTTATGGTAATTATTATGATGCTATATCATCAATTAATTTTACTTATGAGGAAATGGCAGGAGGCGGTCTTTATAATCATATTCCTGTTCCTCTTCATTATGTAAGTTATCCTCTTGCATGGAAGGAGCTAATTCACAGAGAATATTCTTCTGTAGATCCATATCTTGTATCAGGTCTTATAAGAGAGGAAAGCCATTATAAACCTTCCATATCATCCCCGGCAGGCGCTATAGGACTTATGCAGATTATGCCGGAAACGGGACAGAATATTGCTTCTCAGAAAGGCATGAAAATTACGAATGCCGATCTTAAAGATCCCAATATAAACATACCTTTTGGTATTTATTACCTTTCCTC
>CALARM010000437.1 GCA_937888925.1 uncultured Synergistia bacterium
TGATGAACTTCCTGTAACAGTGTTTCCTTTTCCTGAAGGAGTGCTATCAGTTCTTTTGTCCTTTCATCTACCATCTCTTCAAGATGAGCCCTGTAGTTTATCAGTTCCTCTTCTGCTCGCCTGAGTTCAGTCATATTCAAATTTGTCTCTATAGCACCTGTAACATAACCATGTTCATCCACAACAGGACTGGCCATTATAAGCCAGTATTTCTCATTTTTAAGGGAGAACTCCAGTTTTTGAGGTTTACCTGTTTCAATAGCTTTCAGGACAGGACATTTATTGCATGGTTTATTTCTCATATAAAAAACATTATAACAATACTTACCCAGTATCCCGTCAGGAGTCAGATTAAATTCATCGTATACAGCCCTGTTTACCCATATAATCTTCAAATCCCTGTCATGGAAGAATACCAGTTCGGAGAGAGCCTCAAGAATAGTTGACTTTTCTCTTTCCGAGTCCTTCAGAGCTTTCTCTATTTTTTTTCTTTCACTTATATCTGTATCTGTACCTGCTATTCTGACAGGATTTTCCATGTCATCTCTGGCCACTATTTTTCCTCGATCCAGAATCCATTTCCATTCACCTGATCCGGTTAACACCCTGTATTCTCTTTCATAGCTGTCTGTAAGGCCTTTCATATGTTCGCCAAGGATTCGTACAGCTTCAGGTATGTCATCGGGATGTATCAGTCTGGCCCATGAACTCACATGGGGACATAGTTCATTATCGCTGTATCCGAGCATATCCATAAGACTCTGGCTGTATTTTACATCCCCGGTAGATATATTCCAGTCCCAGAATCCCTGATTACTTCCTTCCAGAACCATGAGTAAACGTTCCTCACTATCTCTTATATTTTTATCCATATTATGCCTTTCAAGGAAATTCAAGAAAATTTCTCCTAACAGTTTGAAGAGAGTAATATCTTCTTCTTTAAAAATCTTTGTTCTCCTTATAGTGGAAACACCGAATATTCCTATAAGCTTTTTATTCAGGTGTAAGGGAATGATCAGTAATGATTGTATCCCCAGTGCTCTGAGTATTTTCCTCTCCTGCTCATCCTCCGTTGTCCCTCCATACATATCAGTAAAGCAAATAAGTTCAAATTTATTCAATTTCTTTAATAATTCCGGGAAAGTATTTGTCGAAAGTCCTCGAAAATAATCTTCCAGTGACGCCATATCTTCGGTATACCAGTCATAAACATGTTCTATCTCGGACAGATTTTTCGAAAAAAGACATATATAACAGTGATCAGTGCCAATGAATTCGCCAATAGCCTGTAAAGCCCAGTTTATATCTCTATCTACATCCGATGTTTTTATATTAATAAAATGGCTGGATATAGTTGACACAAGGTTCTCTATCTCAATTCGATAATGCAACATTTCATTTGCCTGAAATTTTACCAGTGTCATAGTGATAGCTGACGCAATTTCTTCAAAAAAATTTATAATTTCATGGCTAAAACGATCGGGTCTTCTGTCACTGAATTGTAGAATACCGGCTATTTCACTTTTAATATATAAAGGAATAAGAGCAAGTGATTCATAACCTGTCCTGTTGTATTGTGCAATAATATCTTTCTTAATAACTTCCATAATACATGGCATATCTGTCTTATTACTGTTTATCCAGAAGCTTCCCATTTCTTTTAAAAATTGCATAACCTCTTTTATTTTTGCTGGAGAAATATTTTTATATATACACACAGTACAGGGAGGATTTTCCGAAGGTTTAATAAATTCAGTACATGTGTCCGAAGTAATAAAATTCAAGAAAAATTCATTATGAACAGCACAGTGTAAATATTCGCCTTCCTTCAGGTACATAGCCACCATGTCAAAATCTGTAAATTCTTTTATCATTGTAAGAAGCTTCTCGATTACTTCAGACTTTTTATTAAAATGCTCCGGCATGCTCAAAATTTTTATCATCAATAAATGTCTGGCATCAGCATATTTGCGCTCCGTAATATCATGGCCGTAAAGGCGAACAGAGCCGCTCTGTTGAATATAATGTATTAACTGTTCGTACCACACATTACCTGTCATTATTTCTCTATAGACCAGTCCTGTATCTCCTCTCTGAAATTTCTCTGATATCTTTTCCAGACCTGAAAGCCATGGATGAGTAATTTTTTTCATATCCAGGTCGGGAAACAATTTTTTAGCAGAAGGATTGGCATATAAAATATGACCGGACAGACTCATCTCAACAACAGGATCAGGCATAAGGTCCGGGAAAGAATCAAGATATATCATTTTCCCATCTGCTTCCTCAGGAAAAGAAAACTTATTTATTTCTATAACCGGGTTAGAAGATGTTTCATAATATTTCATAATCTAATAAATGCCACTCCCTTATCTTATAAATATTTATATGAGAATCGTAACGCGTCACGAGAGCATAGATTGTTGGTTTACGCCAATTTTACATGGTATGCCTCTTTTATCGCAATTTAATGCCTGCTGTATCATTTCTTCCATATTGGCAATAGTAAAAGGTTTAAAGAGTATATCCTTTATACCGAGAGTGCTGACTTTCTCCAGGGGAAGACTATCATTATAGCCGGTACAGAGTATTATCGGTATATCAGGTTTAATTTCCAACATCTTTCCGGCAAGGTCTGTACCTCTCATAAAGGGCATAGTATAATCTGTTATAACAAGATCAAATTTCTCCGGCGTCAATTGAAAAAGCTCAAAAGCCTCTTTACTGCTACTGGTAGCCGTGACGTCATAACCATTGTAGGTCATTACCTTTTTAACAAGACAGACTATATCCTCCTCATCATCTACAAATAATATATGACCTCTTGTAAAAGAAACAGGGCATAATTCTTTTGCCTTCTCTTCTTTACCTGTTTCTTTTTCAGCAGCAGGTATTAATATATGGAATTCAGTGCCATTCCCCGGGCAGGTCTCTGCATAAATTATGCCTTCATGGCTTTTCACTATACCATGAACAGTAGAAAGTCC
>CALARM010000438.1 GCA_937888925.1 uncultured Synergistia bacterium
GCAATTGAAGAAGGAACTCCCTATATGATTACAGATGCCTGTATAGACTGCGGTGCATGTGTTGATGTATGCCCGGTGAATGCAATTGCTCCCGGTGAATAACTATATAAAGTCTTAGAAATGAAAAGCCGTTCATAACTTTTTACCTTTAAGAGTAAAAAGTGAACGGCTTTTATTACAACGTTTAAGGAGGAACTAATGTGGGGTTAACAATAGTAGGTTCTGTTGCTTTTGACGATGTAAAAACTCCTTTCGGTACAAGGGAAAAGGTCCTTGGCGGAGCAGCAAGTTATGCCTCTGTATCGGCAAGTTTTTTCCATAAGGATGTATATCTTGTAGGTGTTGTAGGAGGAGATTTTCCGAAGGAACATATTGATTTTTTCAAAAGCAGGAATATTGATTTACAGGGTCTGGAAATTATAGAAGATGGCAATACATTTTACTGGAAAGGAACTTATGAATATAACCTTAACCAGGCACATACACTGGACACACAGTTAAATGTTTTCCAGGATTTTCAGCCGAAAATACCTGATACCTATGCAGAAGCAGAGTTTGTATTTCTTGCCAATATAGATCCTGATCTGCAGCTTGATGTTTTAAAACAGGTAAAAAATCCGTTATTTACAGCCTGCGATACAATGAATCTATGGATAACTCATAAAAAAGATAAAGTCCTTGAAGTAATAAAAAATACAAACCTGGTTTTAATCAATGATGCAGAAGTAAGACAGCTCTGCGAGACCTACAGTCTGACTCTGGCAGCACAAAAGCTACTGGATCTCGGAACTCTTGCAGTAATAATAAAAAAAGGAGAGCATGGTGCACTGCTCTGCACAAAAGAAATGATCTTTTCCTTACCGGGATTTCCTCTGGATGAAGTAAAAGATCCTACAGGTGCAGGAGATACTTTTGCAGGAGGACTCATGGGATATATTGCCAGTAAAGGTAAAGTAACCCCCGGTATTTTAAAGAATGCCATCGTATATGCAAGCGTTATGGCTTCATATAATGTTGAAGATTTCAGCCTGGACAGAATGAGAAGACTGAAACCGGTTGAAATAGAATGGCGTTATGAAGCTTTTAAAAAGTTAACACATTTTGAGTGACAGGGAAAAAGAGTGATTGGCTTTATCCAATCACTCTTCAGTACAACTTATGAATCAGCCTCCCAAAAAAATACTCATAGTAGACAACGGGGGAACTGTCTCTATGAAAAGAATAAGCGGTTCTCTCGCTCCGGTAGACGGTAAAGAAGATATATTAAAATTAATTTATCAGATAAAAACTCCTGTAGAGATAGATTATCTAAAAGTCAATTCCATTGATAGTACCAATCTGTCTCCTCCTGTCATGAAACCGGTATATGATGCCATAGTAAAGAATTATTCCGTCTATCATGGCTTTGTAGTTCTTACAGGAACGGATACACTGGCATATCTGGCTTCATTTTTATCTTTCTGGCTTCTGGAGATTCATTCCCCCGTAGTCATTACAGGTTCGCAGAAACCGTTGAATGAACTGGGGTCAGACGCACCGGGAAACATCTATTATTCCATACTCTTTGCAAGGGAAAACATCCCCGGTGTTTCAGTATTTTTCTGGCAAAAACTTTACATGGGTAATCGTGTTACAAAAGTGGATTCCCGCGGTTTTGATGCTTTTGACAGTCCCAAACACCCGCCGGCAGGCCATATAGATGCCTTCAATCTTCGTATCCATGCAGGTCTTGAGCATTATCTCAGACCACAGAAAAAAGAAAATTTTAATTATGCCTGGAGTCCCCATGTAGCAGTAATAAAACTTTACCCCGGCTTTAACCCGGAACTTCTAAAAATACTTCCTCAGATGGGATACAGAGGTTTAATCATAGAAGCTTTCGGCCTCGGCAACCTCCCGAATGAAGGAGAATATTCACTTGAAGACACGGTAAAAGAGATAGTGGATAAAGGAATAGTTATAGGTATATGTTCTCAATGCCTTAAAGGAGCAGTACAGGTAGAGTACGAAACAGCCAGAAGATTTGAACTGCTCAGAGTGATTTTTTTAAGAGATATAACTCCGGAAGCAGCCTATGCAAAACTCTCCTATCTGCTTGGAATCTCAGAGAATATGGAATGGATAAGGATAAAACTTTCAGAATCTATGGCAGGCGAAATGAGTATATGGGACGAGTGAAACAGTGAGCAGTGACCAGTGACCAGTGACCAGTTACCAGTGAGCAGTTATCAGTGAGCAGGCGTACTATAGTCGTGACGCGTGACGGGTCACGACTATAACACATAACGTATAACGCATCACGCATCACTACTGGCCCGTCAGTTCTACCTCTAAAAATTCAGCATCTTTTACAAGCTGATTTACATCCAGTATGAGAGCGACTGTACCGTCTCCGAGTATGGTGGCACCTGAAAGACCTTTTGCATGTTGATAAATCTTACCGAGATTTTTTATTACAGTCTGATGTTCTCCTATAACCTGATCTACAACGAAACCTACTCTCTGGCCGTTCATTCTGGTGACTACAACCTGTTCAATATCCCTCTCTTTTGTCTCTATACGGAAGATTTCTTTTAAACTGATATATGGTACAATTTCACCTCTCACATTTATAATATGTCTGCCATGAGCCAGTTCTATATCCCTGCGGGTCAGTTCCACACATTCTTCGACAGATGAAAGAGGCAATACGTAAAAATCATTTCCAATCTTTACAAGGAGCCCTTCAATGATAGCAAGGGTAAGGGGCAGTTTAAGGGTTATAGTCGTACCGACACCTTTATTACTGCTTACTTCTATTGAACCTCCAAGAGTGTCTATACAGCGTTTCACTACATCCATACCGACACCTCTGCCTGAAACATTTGTAATCTTCTTTGCCGTAGAAAAGCCGGGAGCAAAAATCAATCCGAAGATTTCTTCTTCCGACATTTCATTATCAGGGGAAACAATACCTCTTTCTACAGCTTTATTATAGATAACTTCCTTATCAAGACCTGCTCCGTCATCTTCTATCTTTATAAGCACACTGGCACCTGCATGAAGAGCAGACAGGTGGATTATACCCTGCGAAGGCTTTCCCATAGATTTCCTTATTTCCGGTGATTCAATACCGTGATCTATACTATTTCTGATAAGATGAACAAGGGGATCATTCAATCGTTCAATAACAGTTTTATCCAGTTCTGTTTCGGCACCATCTGTAGTCATATCTACTTCTTTACCGAGTTCCTTCGACAGATCCCTTACAAGACGTTTAAACTTGCCAAAAGTAGT
>CALARM010000439.1 GCA_937888925.1 uncultured Synergistia bacterium
TTGGCATATGGGGATGTGCTTTCGGTTATTTTATATGTTACTGGCCTTACAGTGCTCTTACGAAAGCTCTTTCAAAAGGGCTTTTTATGGGGATGAAAGAAGGAATTCCAAGTTTTGAATTACTTCCTATTTCAGCTATAGGCGCTGTTCTTGGTATGTTATTTTTCCTTACCGTAGAAGGCTGGTGGCAATATGCAGGGAGAAGAAAAGTCTTTGGCATAGAAATACTCTGTCCCAACAGATGGACCTTTATGTCAGGTATATGCAGCGGTCTTATAATAGCCACTACCACCCTTGCCTATACCTTTTCAGGTGTATCCATTGTATTTATTATGTTATTGATGAGAGGCGGCGTATTAATTCTGGCACCTATCGTCGATTTCCTGAGCAAGAGAATACCTAAATGGTATTCCCTGGTAGGACTGGCTTTAAGTTTTGCCTCTTTACTGGTAGCTTTCTCCAATAAGGGAGGATACAATATTACTGCTGCCTGCGCTATTAATGTCGGGATTTACCTCTTCGGTTATTTTGTCCGTCTCAGATTTATGAGTAAAATAGCAAAATCTGATGTAGAAAATGCCAATACAAGATATTTTGTTGAGGAACAGCTTGTTGCAAGCCCCTTTATGTTAATTATGCTTATTATTATTGCTTTTATAGATTATGGAAAAAGTATGCATGAAGTTCAAATGGGATTTACACATTTAATATTCAGCCCCTATGTATTCCACGGACTAATACTCGGTCTCCTTTCTTCAGGAACCGGATTTTTCGGGGGACTCATATTGCTTGACAAAAGGGAAAATACCTATTGTGTCCCTGTTAATCGTTGTTCAAGTGTTCTTGCAGGAGTACTTGCTTCATACAGTTTGATGTATTTCTTCCATGACAGAAAGCCTGAAACATCAGAGATGATAGGAGCAGGCCTGATTGTCCTGGCTATTGTGTTCCTGACGGTTCCGGCCCTTCTAAGTAAAAAGAAATAATTGTATTGAATAAATTCAATTATACCACTATTTAATTGAAAGGTGGGTTTTATTTTTTATGAACTCATTGATTACAAATCTAATTATGATATGTATCATAGGAGTATCTGTCCTGATTTATTTCATGAATAATCCTGTCGGTCATTCTAAAGATTATCGCATGAGATGTTTCTTGAACTGGTTTCCTCTCGGACTGACCTATGCATTTCTATATATGGGCAGATACAACCTGACTGTTTCCAAAAGTGCTTTAGGCTCTTTAATGTCAAATGAACAATTCGGCACAATCTTTGGAGTAGGTGCTTTAGTATATGGTTTTGCCTTTCTTATAAACGGCCCTCTTACAGATAAAATAGGAGGAAGAAAGGCGATACTTATAGCTTCTCTCGGTGCTTCCATAATGAATTTCATTATGGGAATTGTTACATACCTGGTATTAAACGGCAAAATAGACAGCCATAACCTTACGTTTATATTCAGTATTTTATATGCACTGAATATGTATTTTCAGAGTTACGGTGCAGTAGCAGTAGTTAAAGTTAATTCCTTCTGGTTTCATGTAAAAGAAAGAGGTATTGTAGGAGGTATTTTCGGGACACTTATTTCACTCGGTCTCTATTTCGCATTCGACTGGGGAGACACGATAGTGAGAGCAACAAAATTAAAACCTGAAGAACCGCTTGGTGTTCTTGAGAATTTAATGAGACCTCTTATGTTATCGGCAGATGCAACAATGGATCCTACATGGTTTGTATTTTTCATACCATCAGGAATTTTACTTATATTTTTTATAATAGATCTATTTATAGTAAAAGACAGTCCCGGACAGGCAGGTTTTGAAGATTTTGACACAGGTGATGCGTCATCGGGTGAAATGGATAAACAGTTCACCACAGCAGAACTATTTAAAAAACTCCTTACAAACCCGACCGTTCTGACTATAGCCTTTATAGAATTCTGTTCCGGCATACTCAGAAACGGTATTATGCACTGGTACCATATATTTATCAACCAGATGGAAAAAGGTGCTGATGCACATTTATATGAAGGAGCAAAATTTTTCATTGACAGCTGGGGTCTGCTGCTCTGTTTTGCAGGTATTTTCGGAGGTTTCGCCGCAGGTTTTATATCCGATAAATTATTTCAGTCCAGAAGAGGACCATCTGCTGTATTTATGTACATTATTATGCTCGTTGGAATAATTGTCATGAATTTTGTTCTTACAACAAACCAGTTTGTTCTGGGCATAACAGTTGTACTCATATCTCTGTGTGTTATAGGTGTCCATGGCATTCTCTCAGGAACAGCCACTGCAGATTTCGGTGGAAGGAAAGCAGCTGCCACAGCGGTAGGACTGGTAGATGGATTTGTATATCTTGGGACAGCCCTTCAGAGCACTGCTCTCGGCTACCTTACAACGAAAAACTGGCATTACTGGCCTTTATTTTTAATACCTTTTTCCATAGCAGGTCTCATTCTGGCAATCAGAATATGGGCAGCCATGCCTGACAGCAAAAAGGGACATCATTAAACAGTGACCAGTAAGCAGTGACCAGTGAGTCGTGAGTGTTTTCACTTACGCCTCACTGGTTCTTCTTCTAAAGTTTTTGTAAAAAAGTGTCATCACAGTAATTCGGATACTGGCTTCGTAAAAGTTCACGAAGTCTTCTCTTTCTTACTTTTTCCTTTTCTGCAGGGCTTACTCCTGTCTGAGCTGTATCAGGATTTATATCAATACCTGGAGGAGACAGTTCTCCCTGAGGAATAGAAGGATTACTCTTAATGTAATCTCCCAGTGCGTCAAATACAGTTCCTCTGTCTTCTATTATCTTACAACCTTTTAAAAATTTGGAATTAGCAATATAACTGTCTATTGAAACAGTAAATTCTGTCCTGAAAAATTCTGAAGGAGAAAATGTTCTGTCTCCTACAGTAATAGACGTTATCCTCTCTCCTTCAGGCAATGAACTATCATATTCATAATTTATGCCGGGAGAGATAATATTTTCAATTCCTTTATATCTATCAGTCACTGAGCTTTCCAGAAAAGAAAGTATTTTATTTCCGGCCATATTCACAGTGTATAGTTTATTATCAAAGGGATACATCTGTTTCAATGAGCCCTGAAGGACTTCTCCTGCAGGCAGTCCGGATCTTATAGAATTGCTAAATGCTAAAGCCAGATGAGACTTACCTTTTATGGCATCTCCGTAAAATTTCATGGCAGGACAGAATACATTCGGTTTATAGCCAAGTTCTCCGGACAGATTACCTACTTTTACATTTGCCACAAGATGCTCGTCAGGTACATGGTCAACTATTTTGCCTTCCGGTTCACCTGACAGATTTCGCAATGTTCCTTTATCCTTTAAATAATCTTTCAATACGTCAAAAACAGGACCGTAGCTTTTCACAACTACTCCGTCTCTGAAACAGGGTTTTCCATAGGTATAATTATCCATACTGACAGTTACAGGCTGGTGGGCAAATTCTTCTCTTGAATATGTCTTTCCGTTCATAGCTACAGAGGTTATACGGCGACCTCCCACAAGGGTGGGATTAAACTCATAAGTCACTCCTGATACCATGGAAGAAATATCCTTACCGGGAGTATAAAATTTAAGTCCTGTCTCAATATAACGAAGCACACTTTCTCCGTTTGTCTTTACTTTCAATAATTCATTATCGAAAGGATACATATTAAAGAGATCTCCATAGGTTATATTACCTTTATCAATTCCCTTTCTTATACAGAACATAGATGCAGCAGAAAGATCGGAATCCATTTTCTGGGCATCTATAAAGAATTGAGTAAGGGAAGTTCTATTGGTCATACTATAAGGAAGCTCCATATCAGTTTTTCCCAGAACCTCATTGTTTATGGATTTATATTTCTCTACATAGGGAGATGTTAATTCAGTTACTTCACGATCAGGTTTTATATCGCCTGTCACAGGAATGAGTTTGCCATCATAACATGCAATGTGTTTATTCTCTTTATCAAAAACTATGTCCAGATTACCGACATATTCACCATCATGACCTGCTTCAACAATAAGAGTATTTCCTTTCTTCATAGGCTCTTTAAGAGCAGTATGACAGTGAGCTCCTACTATTATGTCTATACCTTTCACATGTTCTGCCAGTTCCACATCGGCACCATTTCCCATATGAGACAGGACAACTACCATATCTACATTATGCTTTTCTTTCATCTCTTTTATATACTTTTCCGCTATTACTTCCGGCTTTTGTATATCTACTATTTTATGTCCCGGAGCACCTACGGATGTCATAAATGTAGTAAGACCGAGAATTCCTATCTTTACTCCCTGTCTTTCTATGATTTTATATGGTTTTAAAAAATCAAGATGTTTTTCAGGTGAATTATCTATTACATTTGCGCCGAGAAAATCATGGCCACATGCTTTTGCAATATTTGCATATGGCTCAAGGCCCCATGACATGTCATGATTCCCTATAACACCTGCATCAAATCCCATGTGTTTATAAAATTTACTTACTATTTCACCCTGGGAAAATTTAGTATACATGCCTCCTTCATAAATATCTCCGCCGTCAAGGGTAATAGAGCCTTCCGGATTTTCACTTCTGAGTTTTTTTATCTCAGATGCTACCCTTGCTATCCCTCCTGTTATCCCGTCTTCATGAGGCACTCTGTATTCATCACTGTAACCATGAAAATCATTTATATGGATAAATTTCAGATTAACCAGCTGAGATTTTACCTGATCTTTAACGAATTTCTGCAAATTCAATTCCTGAAGATCTGTCTGACTGTGACCTGAAGAGAGTTCCACTGAATCCTTTACTGAAATATCCCCTTTATCTTTTTTAACAGGTGATAAAAGGGGTTTATTTATATCATTTTGTAATGTATTTATCTTCATAACCAGTAAACCTTTCTAATAATAAATTATTTAGATAAACTGCCTCTACATAATTTTCATCTAAATCTTTATTTTATGCCATTAAAAATGAAAATTCCTGTACCATTAAATTACATTTTATCTATTTCAATAACAGCAAGTTTATTTCCCTTTGTATTTTCACAGGAAATAAGACAATTACTGAAGGTAAATAACTCTCCCACTTCATCCTGATTATAATCACTGCATATAATCAAATCGAGACCTTCTACATTTTGAGCCATTTCCATACAACGTTCAAGACTCATAAAGGCCATCAAAATTATAAAACTGCACCCTTCTTCTCTGAGTTTTTTCACAGCCCATATGGCTGAATTATCTGGGTGTTCAAGAAACACCGTATTTTCCATTTCAAATTCTATCTGATTATCTATTACCCCTGTAAGGCCTATCTTCATGCCTGCATATTTATTTATTATTATATAGGGTGGTATTTCTTTTACCCTTTCATCTTCTTCAACACTGTAGAGATTACACATAGCGGCAGGCACCCCCAGAGAGGGTAATAATCTCTTTAAATTCTTCCATGTATGTAAAAAATCTTCGGGCCCTAAAGAAACAGCATCGTAACCATTCAATTTTACGGCTTTCCACATAGGTTCACCGTTAAAATAATTACATTCCTCTGTTCCCCATGACGTATTACCCATATTTAATA
>CALARM010000440.1 GCA_937888925.1 uncultured Synergistia bacterium
GGCGATGACCTTGGTAAACCGTCTTTTAAAATAGGCTATTTTAATATGCCTGTCATTCCTGATAATAAGAGGCTTAAAGTAACGGTAAATACTGATAAAGATAAATATGAGCCAGGAGATGAAGTTACTGTAACTCTTCATATGGAAAACCAGAGGGGGCAGGGAGTAAAAGGAGAAATATGTGTTTCTGCAGTAGACCTTGGGGTACTTAATCTTACAGGTTTTAAAACACCTGATTATTTTGACTCTTTTTATTATATGAGAGGCATTGATGTTATCACGGCAGAAACAAGGAAATATATTATAGATCAGAAGAATTACGGGCAAAAAGGAGGTAATCCCGGAGGTGACGGAGGAGGAAAAACTTCTACTCTGAGGGAAAATTTTGTATCCACTGCCATGTTTAAACCATCTGTGATTACTGATAACAGTGGCAACGCTTCAGTTAAATTTAAACTTCCCGATAATGTGACAACTTTTCTCATTATGGCAACGGCCCAGACAAAAGACAGTTCTTTCGGCAGTGGTGATAAGAGGATTGTAAGCACAAAACCATTGCTTATGAAACCCTCTATGCCAAAGTTTGTAAGACTTTACGATAAGTTTAAAGCAGGTGTTCTCGTATTTAACGGAACTGATAAAGAGGGAGAAGCAGTTGTAGAATGTAATAGTGAAGGCCTTAAACTTTCGGAGAGGGGACTTAAAAAAGTAGATATACCTCCGGGACAGGAAAAAGAAGTGCTCTTTTCTTTCGAAGCCGATAAAGTAACGGAAGGTAAACTGACTTTCTCCTGTACCATGGGCACTTACAGTGACGGCGTACTGGAAAAATTGCCGGTAAAAGCTGCTATACTTACGGAAGCTGTTGCTACAACAGGCTCATCTGAAGATAACAGCAGGGAAGAGAAACTTTCTATTCCTGCAACTGCCGATCCCAATACAGGTTATCTGGAAGTGAATAATTCTTCTACTGCAATGATAAATCTTCAGGGAGGCCTTGAATATCTTGTAGATTATCCCTACGGCTGTCTGGAACAGAAACTTTCCAGAGTTCTTCCTCTCATTACTGCAGAAGAGCTTATAAATGCTTTTGACCTTTCAGGTTTAAAGGGGCAGAAATTGAGAGATTTCGTTCAGGAAAATCTGGATATGATAGTAAAACACCAGAAACCTTCAGGAGGTTTTACACTGTGGGAGGGAGGAGAACTCGAAAATCCTTTCCTTTCAGCTTATACTATGTACGGACTTACACTGGCACAGGAGTCAGATTATAAAATTTCTCCTTCTGTTATGTCAGAGGGACGGAAATATTTGAAAGAAATACTCAGATTTTCTAAAGATGATAAAAGATGGCTTTATCCCTATAAAGAGAGGACTCAGGCTACGGTAAAAGCTTTTGCCCTTTATACCCTTTATCTGGCAGGAGAAGGTGAGCCGTCCTATTTACATACCATGTACGAACAGAGGAATAAAAACTCACTCTTTGGAAGATGCATGCTGGTGCGGGCAATGCATATGTACGGTAAGGATAAAGAGGAAGAAGCTGTTATGGTAAAGGAACTCCTTAACCATATAAAAATGTCTCCTACAAGTGCTTATTTTGAAGAAAGAGTAACAGATGATATGAGCTGGATTTATACTTCTACCGTAAGAACTACGTCTCTTACGCTTCAGACACTGATTGAACTGGATGCAGACTTTCCTCAGGCTCAAAATGTTGTCAAATGGCTTATAGATACACAGAGCCTGGGCAGATGGGATACAACACAGGAAAATGTTTTTGCCTTTGAAGCACTGAGAGTTTATTTCAATAAATTTGAAAAAGATACTCCGAATTTTGAAAGTAAAGTTTCTCTTGACGGCAAGGAAATTATGAAAAATTTCTTTAAAGGAAGAGAGACTAAATGTGTGAAACAGGTAGTTCCTATGTCAGATATCCCCGTGGGAAAAGACATGTCAGTTATGTTTGATAAAGAAGGGCCGGGAAGGCAGTACTATACTATGAGACTTGTTTATGCTCCGACAGACCCGCGTCCTGCAAGGGATGAAGGTATAAGTGTATTTAAATCCATAGAACCCCTTGAAGGGAGTAAGACAAAGGATTTTATAGCAGGAACAGTCTACAAAGTAACTCTTTCCATAGTTACTCCTATGGAAAGACATTATGTTGTCGTAAATGATCCCTTACCGGGAGGTTTTGAACTGGTGAGAGAATCTTTTGACACGGAAAATAAAGATCTTTTGAGAAAACTCTCACAGATACGCAGCAATGAAAGAAATGACTGGTGGGGAACATTTGATCACTGGGAAAATTATGATGACAGGGTACTGCTTTTTGCAGATCTCTTAAATTCCGGTGAACATACCTTTACATATTTCGTAAGAGCCATTCATTACGGAACTTTTGACATGCCTTATACAAAGGCGGAACTTATGTATGAACCGGAGGTATTCGGTTATTCTAAAAAGGAAACCGTTAAAGTTGTAGAAAAGTAAAAAAATCGTGACCCGTGACCTGACAGGTTACGGGTCACGCGTTACGCGTTACGCGTCACGAGGTCATATGGTTACTGAAAAAAAGAGGAAAATAATAAAAATACTTGCTCCTGTCTGTTTTATTATATTCTCTCTTCTTTTTATAGTTTTTCTTTTAATTCCTCTCCCTTCTGTATCACTTTACCCGGATAAAATGGTTTCCTGCAATATTCTTGACAGAAAAGGAAATCTTCTCAGAACCGTACTTTCTTCAAAGTATTCCACCGCCTCGTGGGTAAACCTGGACAGCATCTCCCCTCATATGGTTGACGCTACAGTGGCGGCAGAAGATAAAAGATTTTACAGTCATTTCGGTATAGATATACTTGCCACTGTCAGGGCTCTGGTTCAGGATGTAAAAGAAGGTCGTATAGTGTCGGGGGGGTCTACCATAACACAGCAACTGGCGGGCCTTGCCTATGATATACCCCGGGGTAGTCTCAAAAATAAAATTCTTGAAGCTATTTATGCCGTTAAAATTGACTTTAAATATTCCAAAAAAGAGATAGTGGAACTTTATTTAAATCGTGCCCCTTACGGAAATCAGACCTATGGCATAGAAGGAGCTTCTTTGCTTTATTTTGGCAAACCTGCCGAACAGTTATCCATTGCAGAAGCTGCTTTCCTTGCCTCTATTCCCAGGAGTCCCACCATTTATGATCCTTACAGGAATTTTGAAGAAACGAAAAAAGAGCAGTCTTTAATTTTAAAGAGAATGTACCGTAACGGCAGAATAAGTGAAAGGGAATATAAACAGGCCGGAGAAGAACCACTTCTTGTTATCCCCCTGTCCGATACATTTCTTGCTCCTCATTTCTGTGATCTTATCCAGAAAGATATTTCTATGAAAAAAATCTCCGGTATATCCCAGATAAGGACAGGTCTTGATCTTTACCTCCAGAAAGAGGTTGAGAAAATATTAAAAAATACTGTGGCATCTCTTAAAGACAGAGGTGTTACAAACGGTGCTGTTCTGATAGTGGATAATAATACAGGAGATATTCTTGTCATGGCAGGTTCTGTTGATTTTTTTTCCGGTGAAGGACAGGTAAATGCCTGTACCGCCCTCCGTCAGCCCGGTTCAACGTTAAAACCCTTCACCTATGGCCTTGCTCTTGAACATGGCTTCAAGGCATCTGATTTAATAGCAGATCTTCCTATGAATATACCTACAAAAAAAGGTATTTATATTCCACGCAACTATGATAACAGATTTCATGGACCTGTAAGATTTCGACAGGCCCTGGGATGTTCTTATAATATTCCTGCCATTGAGATAGAACAGCAGGTAGGAGTGGAAGGACTTCTGAGAAAACTTCATGAAGCAGGTTTCGACAGTCTTACAAAAGATCCGGACTATTACGGAGTGGCTCTCACCCTGGGTGACGGTGAAGTTACCCTTATGGAACTGGTAAGGGCTTACAGCGGACTTGCCAGAGGCGGCACTGTGAGACCACTGAATTTTATAAAGGAATTAAGAGACGATAAAGGCAATAAAATTTATTTTCCCTCTGAAAATACAGAGAAAAGAATATTTTCCCCTGAAA
>CALARM010000441.1 GCA_937888925.1 uncultured Synergistia bacterium
ACCTTACAGGGTATTGAACCCGGTAGAAAACATTTTATTCCATCAGATTTTCCTCTTGCCGACGTGTCTCAGTATTTTCTTGACAGTATAACAGATCCTTCGTCTGTTGAAGCCATCTACGGCCTTTCACCTCTTCAGGAAGGATTTCTGTTTTATGCACTCTCTGCTCCAGATTCTTTCCATTACTGCACACAGGTTTCCTGGATTTATGACGAAGAAACGGATATAGAAGCATTAAAAGAAGCATGGAACGGTATATTTTCTGCCCACAGCACTTTCAGGGCAGGTTTTATATGGGAAGAAGGGAGAAAACCCTTTCAGGTAGTTTACAGACATGTTTCTCTTCCGTGGCATACAGTGGATTTAAGGGAAAAAGACAGGGAAGAACAGGAAAAAATAATCGAGAATACAGTTGAAAAAGCAAGACGTTCTATTTCCGATCTTAAGACTCCTCCTGCCGGTTCTCTTTACCTCTTCATCATAGACGATTGTAAATACAGATTTCTGTGGAGTTATCATCATATCATTTTAGACGGATGGTCCATGCCTTTAATACTTATGGAATTACAAAGAAGATATAACTCTATTGTAAAGAAAGAAAAATTTTCTTTTGTACCTCCGGGCTCATTTGAAACTTATATAAAATGGCTTTCTCTCCAGGATAAAGAAAGACTTGTTGATTACTGGAAACATGTTATTTCAGATTTTTCATCTCCCACTCCTCTTACGGTAAATTATTCCCGTCCGGATATTCATAAAGCTGTTGAAAAACCGGGAGAATATATTTATAAACTTCCTGAAAGTTTTCTCGAAGTATGTCAGAAATTTGCCAGTTCCGGTGAGGTAACGCTTAATGCCCTTTTACAACTGGCCTGGTCTTCCGTTCTTTCCATATACAGCGGTTCTGACGATATATTATACGGCATCCCTGTTTCTGGAAGACCTGCCGAACTTCCCGGAGTGGAACAGATGATAGGACTCTTTATAAATACCATTCCTCTCAGGGTAAGGTTGAATCATAACGAAACAGTACGTTATAATCTGAAACATATTCATAATGTTATACAGGACGGCAGTAATTTAAGCCATATCTCTCTGAGCGAAGTTCAGGCTATGAGCAGTATACCTCCGGGAGAAGCCCTTTTTTACAGCCTTTTTGTATTTGAAAATTTCCCCTTCTCCGAGGAAATTACGGCTATGAAGGATATGAAACATTACGGTACATCCAGTTATCCTCTGAATATAGTCGTTGTGCCGGCAAAAGAACTGTCCATAAATATTTCCTATGACGGAGACTGCTTTACAGAAGATGTAATAAAAAATCTTGCTTCCCATATTGCATCTGCTTTGAAATGGATCGTTGAACATCCTGAAGAGCTTCTGAAAAACATAGATATAATTCCTGAAGACGAGAAAAATCGGCTTTTAAATACTTTTAATGATACTTATTATGATGTGCCGGAGGAAAAAACAATTCATGAATTGATAGAGAAAACGGCAGAATTATATCCTGACAGAATTGCCGTTGTTTATAAAGATGAAAAACTTACTTACAGGGAATTAAATGAAAAAGCGAATAAACTGGCACATTTTCTCAGGCAGGAAGGAGTAAAACGTGACAGCAGAGCAGGAATTTTCCTGGATCGTTCGTGCCATATGATTGTCAGTATTCTTGCAGTTCTTAAAGCAGGCGGAGCCTTTGTTCCAATAGATCCTCATTATCCTCGTGAGAGAATAAATTATATAATCTCTGACAGCGGTTCCCTTATGTTAATCACAGAGCCATCTCTTGCAGATACTCTGAACCCTTCGGTGAAAATTTTAGATGTAACAGACCGTGCCCTTTATTCCGGAAGTGATAAGAACCCCGAACATATAAATAGCTCAAAAGATCTTGTCTATATGATTTATACATCAGGCTCAACGGGACAGCCGAAAGGTGTAATGATAGAACACCATTCTCTTGTAAACTTATGCTGCTATTATAAAAATACATATGGTTTTTCAGAACATGATAATATGGCAAAATATGTATCTTTCGGTTTTGACGCTTCAATTCCCGAAATATTCCCGGCCCTTATTTCCGGCTCAGGTATCCATATTATTCCTGAAGAAATCCGTCTTTCACCTTCGAAATTGAATGAATATTTTGAAAGGAACGATGTGACACTGGCAATTCTTCCGACTCAGTTCGGAGAACAGTTTATGCTCCTTACAGATAACAGGAGTC
>CALARM010000442.1 GCA_937888925.1 uncultured Synergistia bacterium
CTCATAAAAAACCTTGCAGCTAAAAGGAGAAATCTTTTTGTAGTTGGAGACGAAGATCAGAGTATTTATGCCTTCAGAGGGGCGAATATGGATATAATACTTAATTTTGAAAAAGATTTTCATGAAGCCCGTGTTATAAAACTCCAGCAGAATTACCGTTCCACACAGAGTATTCTTGATGCGGCAAATGAGCTTGTGAAAAAAAATCAGAGAAGAAGGGATAAGGAGTTATGGACCAGAAAAGACGGAGGTAAAAAACCTTTCTGCCAGGAAGCTGTAGATGAGAGAGACGAAGCTCTTTTTGTAATAGATAAGATAAAAGAATTATCTACAAAAGAACACAGAAAATTCTCCGATTTTGTTATCCTCTACAGAACAAATGCCCAGTCCAGAGTCTTAGAAGAAGCCCTTATGGCAGAAGGCCTTCCTTATCAGATTGTAGGAGGACTTAAATTTTATGACAGAAAGGAAATAAAAGATATACTCGCCTATGTGAGAGTTCTATGGAACCCTTCTGACTCCATATCTTTAAAGAGAATAATAAATGTCCCGCCGAGAGGTATAGGTGATAAAAGTCTGGATAAAATTGAGGAATTTGCAGTGGAAAAAGAGATAAGCCTCTTTGAAATTTTAAAAGACAGAGAGATTTTAAAAGAGAGAAAAATTCCTCCTAAAGCTTTGAATGCAATAAGTGACTTTATGGATTTTATGACAGACCTTCATAAAATAATGGAAGAAGAGAGTATTTCCAGGCTCGTAGAAGAGGTTATGAAGCGGTCAGGTTACATAAAGAGTTTACAGGACCAGAACAGTGTGGAAGCAATAACAAGAATAGAAAATCTTGAAGAACTCCTGAAGGTTTCCCAGGAATTTGAATATAATTATCCCGGCTCCGGTATTGATGAATTCCTTGCAACAACTTCTCTTGCTTCTGATGTAGATATGATGGAAGATACAAAAGAGAGTATAACTCTTATGACGGTCCACAGTGCAAAAGGCCTTGAATACCCTGTAGTCTTTGTTACAGGACTTGAAGAAGGTATTTTCCCTCATGGAAGATCGATAAATACAGGGGCAGAGAAAGATATAGAAGAAGAAAGGCGTCTTGCCTATGTGGCTCTTACAAGGGCAATGGAAGATCTTTATCTTTCCTATGCCTGGCGGAGAACTGTCTATGGTACAGGTGCGGAATACAATGAGCCTTCGAGATTTTTAAATGACATAGCAGGTTATGTAGAAAGAAAAGTAGAAGATAAAGATCTTTTTGTGTCAAAACCTTCCAGAAGGGAGTTTTCTGAAGTGAAAACGGTAAAACCGGAGGTGCTGACAAAAAATCAGAAAGCTTCTTCTAAATTAACCTTTTACAGAAAAGGTGATATGGTAAAACATAAAGAATTCGGAAAAGGAAATGTGATGAATATAATAGGCCCGCCGGGGCCTGAACAGATACTTCTGGTTTCCTTCCAGGCAGCAGGCATGAAGAAGGTTGAGGCAAAGAGTCTGGTGAGCAAATAAGCAGTGACCAGTGACCAGTGACCAGTGACCAGTGAATAGTGAGGTAGGGGCGTTTAACTAAACGCCCTGGGATTAGATACGCATCACGCATCACGCATCACGCATTACTCATCACGCAACAAAAAGGAGTAAATTTTTATGGATAAAAAAATAACAGAAAGACTGGAAGAATTAAAAAAACAGTTGAGATATCACAATTATCGCTATTATGTTCTGGATGATCCTCATATTTCCGACAGGGAATATGATAATCTCATGAGAGAACTTCTTGAAATTGAAAGTGCCTATCCGGAGCTTGTAACAGAAGATTCTCCCTCTCAAAGAGTAGGAGATAAACCTCTCGAAGAGTTCGGAACCGTAGAACATGCCACTCCCATGTTGAGTATTGCAAATGCATTTGATGAAGGAGATTTACTTGCCTTCGATCAGAGGGTGAGAAAACTACTTGGTAAAGATAATATAGAATATGCAGTGGAACCCAAGGTTGACGGATTATCTGCTTCTATTATATATGAACATGGCCGATTCATAAGAGGTGCCACCAGGGGGGACGGACTGCGGGGAGAGGATATAACACAGAATTTAAAAACCATAAAGTCCATACCTCTTATAATAGACAGTGAAGATTGTCCCGAATACCTGGAGGTCAGGGGAGAGGTTTTGATATGTTTGGAAGATTTCAGTGAACTGAATAAAAAACGTCTGGAAAAAGGGGAACAGCCTTTTGCCAATCCCAGGAACGCAGCGGCAGGCTCTTTAAGACAGTTAGATCCGAAGGTTACCGCCGGACGGCCCCTGGATATATTTATTTATGCCGGCATAATAACTCCTCCTTCTCCTTCTATAAAATCCCATTATGAGATGATTTCATTTTTAAAACATCTTGGCTTTAAAGTAGTGCAATACTGCAAACTCTGCCATGGTATTGAAGAAGTAATAAAATATTGCTTTGAATGGAGAGACAGAAAAAATGAGTTTCCCTATGAAGCAGACGGTATGGTAGTAAAAGTTTCCTCTTATTCGGAACAGGAAACACTGGGTGCCGTGAGCAGAAGCCCCCGGTGGGCCATAGCATATAAATTTCCTGCCATAGAAGCTACCACTGTAATAAATGATATTCAGGTTTATATCGGCAGAACAGGTGCTCTGACTCCTGTGGCACACCTTGAGCCCGTAGAAATAGACGGCTCTGTTGTGAGCAGAGCTACCCTTCACAATGAAGATGAAATAAGAAGAAAAGATATTCTCATAGGTGACAGAGTTGTTGTGCACAAGGCAGGAAAGATTATTCCCGAAGTGGTGAAGGTCATTAAAGAAGAAAGAACGGGAAAAGAAAAAGAATTTGTTATGCCTTCAATATGCCCCAGATGTTCAGCACCTGTAGAAAAACCTGCAGGAGAATCAGTGGCAAGGTGTACAAACAGTAACTGTTTTGCGAGACTTGAGAGAAATATATGTCATTATGCGTCCCGTGATGCCATGGATATTGAAGGTCTCGGCAAATCGAGAGTAGAACAGTTAATAGAAGAAGGTCTTATAAAAAAAGATGTTTCCGACCTTTATTCATTGAAGATGGAAGAACTTTCTTCTCTTGAAGGTATGGGAGAAAAATCTGCCCGAAACCTTTTAAATGCTATAGAATCTTCAAAAGACAGACCTCTGAAAAGACTCATATACGCCCTTGGCATAAGACATGCCGGTGAACATGTGGCACAGATCCTTGCAGAACATTATTCTTCCCTTGAAGAATTGTCTGAAGTAACAGTGGAAGAACTTTTGAATATTCATGAAATAGGCCCGAAAGTGGCAGGCACTGTTGTGGAATTTTTCTCCCGGAAGGAAAACCTTCTTCTAATAGACACTCTTAAAAGAGCCGGTGTAAAGGTTTATGAAGAGAAACAGGAAAAGCCTGAAAGGGGCAATCAAATATGGTCAGGGAAGCAGTTTGTTATTACAGGAACCCTTCCCACTATGTCACGTAATGAGGCCAAAGCCATAATAGAAGAAAGAGGAGGCAAAGTCGGCTCATCTGTAAGCAAGAAAACAGATTTCCTTCTAGTAGGCGAAGACCCCGGAAGTAAACTGGATAAAGCAATATCACTCGGCGTGAAGATAATAAAGGGCGAAGAGTTTGAAGATACGCTCAGGGAAAGTAAACCGGAACAGGGAACATTGTTTTAATCTTCAATAATCTGGCCTGTATGAGTTAAGTCTCTGTCGTGAAGTAT
>CALARM010000443.1 GCA_937888925.1 uncultured Synergistia bacterium
CTTAAGGCCTTTTAATTCATGCCATAAAAAATATAGCATAAAAAGACCTGCAAGTAAAAGGAATGGGCCAACAGTTATCTGCCACCGGTAAGACGGATACACAGACATCAACTTTGCAGTAAGAGAATCCCCATGCATCTTTATCCAGTAATTGGTGTAATCTCCTATACTTTCGTGGAAGGCAGTGCCATCGTCTATGGCAATACACATAAAAAATATGCCGTAGAAAAACCATATAATACCTTTTTTCAGGTTCTCTGCTTTTACGAAGAAACAGATACATAACAGTGTTATACCGATACAAAAGGTCTGTATGGATGAAAAGAAGTTGGCAAAAGAATGTTCACCTGTAATATTAAAGATCTTTCGAAAGGATGGTACTGGAATAAATATAAAGAGATTTGAAGCAATAAAAATATCCAGTAAGATTAAAATAATCTCAATAATAAGACAAATAATAAAAACATAATAAATAAGCTTTTTCATTGAAATACTGTACAAAGACATCTTTAAATGAAAATTCCTCTACTTTTAAATTATAACAAATTTATAAAAAAAGGTGAAACATCTCTATATTAAATCCTCTATAGAGTTTTTACTGTAATAACATTATCATTTACTATTCTATCAATAAGTTTGTATACAGGATCTATTCCTGCCTGAACAGGTTTTTTATCTACCGTAACAGTTATAGTATTTATACCGGTCTTGATTTCTTTTTTCTCAAGATATATAAAATTTCCATCTGTCCCTGTTACTCCAACATCAATAAGGTCTTTCATTTCTACAGGTGTTTCTCTGCCAAGACTGTCACAGCGGTTCTTTCTTGCTTTAATTGTAAGACTTATATCATATTTTCCGTCACTTCTTTTCTTTACTGTTGCACTTTCCGTTTTATTATCCCAGATAGTAATAGTTTCCAGGAGATCTGTAAGAATGTATTCTTTATCGGGAGGAGTGACAGAGCGGAGATAATCAATAAGATCTGAAGCCAGAGGGTATGGATGGCCTTTTTTATAGTCATGAAAAAATTTTGAAAGAGCATTATTTAGAACCTCTTCACCGAGATAATCCCTCAGGGTATACATAACAATAGCACCTTTTCTATAGTAAATATACTGATCCTTATCACCCTTAACCTGTGATAAAGGAACATCCCTTGCAACAGCTCTTTCTCCGAGATATTTCTGCATCTCGAATTTAAGAAAATTACTTACACTCACCATACCATAAGCCTTCTCTACAGAGGTTATGGCAGAATACTGAGTCAGAGTTTCCAGAATTATATGAAGGCCCTGTGCTCTTGCAGGTATAAGCTGCTGTCCCCACCACTGATGGGATGTTTCATGGGCAGTAACAAAAAAAGGATAATCTACCAGGCCGGGATAATCTTTACGTATAAGGGACAGAAGTCCCATAGTTTCTTCAAAAGCAATGGTGCCAGATGTACTTACAGCCATTCCCCAATAACCAGGAAGTTCTACAATACGAAGTTGATGATAGGGATAGGGAGAAAAACTGGAACTGTTGAAATCAATAGCTCCCTTCATACCCTTAATCAGGCGGTGAATATTGTACTTATGACTGTGATGATAATAAACTTCAAGTAAAATATCGTTATATGTTTCTCTTATAACATCATATTTCCCTGAGATTACGAAAAACTGCATAACCATAGGACCGTCTGACTCATATTTAAAATAATTTCTTCCTCCTTCTGTCCACTCTTTTTTCAGGCTTCCAGGAAGAAAAGCCCTCTGATCCGGATCAGTGCTTATAGTGCCATGAAAAGGAATAAAAAGACCGTCAAAACTCATAGCGCCATGTTCTCTTGCCTCTTCTCTGTCTATAACAGGAGGTAAAGATTCTACAGGTTTGTCATCTATTTTTTTATCATCATCTTTATTCACCTCATCTTTTATATAAGGTATAAATCCTATATGAGGTAAAAATGTGTCACTCATTAATCTGCTACCATTATAAACAAGCTCATATTCACCGGGTTTCTGAGAGAACCCCGGTGAAGGTTTTATGTCATAATTAAACGTCAGAGAAATTTCTTTACCGGGAGCCAGAGCTTCATGAAGATGGAAATGATAGACCGTCCATCGGGGAAGAAATGAAACTTCTGCCGGTTCTGAAGAGCCGACCTTTACATCTGTCAGACGGGGCATGGCCTTATCATTGACAAGGACATCTGTTACCGGTGTTGAAGTAAGATTCTTCAGACTATAACTGATATTAGCAGAAAGGCGTCTCTCTTTCGGGAAAAAGGAAAAATCTCCTGATACGCCGGTAATAACAGGCTGAGCAGAAGAAAGATGAGAATATTTTTCAATATATTTCTTCATCTCTTCTTTTTCCACGGCTTTATCCATGCTTTTTTCTACCATCTGTTCCGGTGTTTTATAAAGGATATGAGTGTTATAATAAATCCATCCTCCTGTGAGTATAAAAAGGATACAGGAAAGTAAAAAACTGTAACGAAGAGAGCCAGTAAAGCGTTTTCTTGCAAGTTTTATTCTATCTTTAAAAGAGGACGTAACACCTCGAATCCAGAAAAGTTGAGTAAGAATAAATATAATGACGGCACATAAAGTCCAGTAAAGCTGGTACCATCTCACAGGCCCAAGATAATGGCCATAACCGTTCATATCAGTATAATTGGGCAGAGGGATATAATTATAAATAAGAAGAGTATAATCATTTATTACAGGGAACTGAGTTAATGACGGTATAAAAATAAAAGCAAAAAGACTCAAAAAATGTCCCATGTATTTGTTATTTACCAGCACATGTATGAACAGAACAGGTACCATAAGGATAATCATAGAAGGTAAAGTAATGGTAAAAACAGAGGTAAAATAAAGACTTACTTCATAATTAAAATATCCTGAAATAGTCTGATAAATCATAGATACGATAATAAGAAGAAAAAGGGCACAAATCTGTATGAGTATTACACAGATAAGTCTGGCAAGAGAAAAGATATAATCAGGAGTTACAGAAGTATCTATCAGACTGTCCATAGCGGAATCCCTGTCTCTCCAGAGGCTTTCTCCAAGTAAAAAAATGAGAAATAAAGACAGAAACCACGTAAAATACCAGCTAATACCGGTGACATAACCTGTGGTGGGCCAGGAAGGAACACCATAATTTGTATCAATTCCACCTATAGTTGAACAGATAAAGAGTAAAATACCTGCTAAAATTGTAACCCAGAACCATTTATTACCTGCAATATAACGGAATTCAAAATCTGTCTGTTCCCATAACTGTATCAATTTTCCTGTAAAGCCATCGTTAAGTTTTAACACTGGCATGTCGAAATTTTTCTTTTCTTCTCTTCCATCTTCTGAAGCAATACTTTTCTTTCTAAAACAAGTTTCAAATATAGAAGGCATGGAAAAACGAAAGTATTTTATAAGATACATAATACCGACCCATGTAATGGAAAGCCAGACGATACGATTTACTATAACTATAGAGCTCACAGCTACAGTAAGGGTATTTTTCTCCACAGGAGTCCAGTATTCCATTTCCTGTCCCGATGGAATTAATATATCGAAAAAAGCCTCTGCTCCTTTAATTCCAATCCATTCGAAAGGTATTGAAAAAATTTGAAGTATTACAGGACATGCAATGGCCATTATATAAACCCATATAATACGTCTCGCAAGTAAACCTGTAGCAAAATATAGTGTTCCAAGAATAATTATATCGGGGATTACGTAACAGATATAAGGATAAAGGTAACTCCAGAGATGAAAATTTCCTATATGGGCAGAAACATTGGAAGGCAGAAGAGAACCTGCAAAAAGCCCTGCTCCTATACTGCACATAATAATAAAAGCTGTAAGCCATGCAGCCAGAAGTCGCCCGATTATGTAATGATATTCACTGACGCCTCCAGTCACAAGAAGAGGATAAAAGTTCGTATCAAAATCCTTTGTGGCACTTTCACCAAAGAGTCCTCCTGATAATCCGATAAGAGCAAATAACATTAACAGTGTGGTAAAAACATAAATCATATAAGGTGAATTAACACAGAGAGGGACTTCAGAGCCAAGAAATTTCTGAAGATCACTTCCGAGAAGTCCTGTTAAACCCAGAGATATAGAAAAAAGGAGGAGAAAAAATATATAATTAGTTCCCCGTCGAAACTGGCTATATAACTCAAAGATAAAAATTTCAAAAATAGTTTTCATACCTTTACCTCAGAGGGTTTAAGCCACCCTTTCAGAGCACAGAAATATACATCCTTTAAATCTGGTTCCAGTGGATCAAAATTCGCTTCAGGTCTATCTTCACTGAATATGTGAACTACAATCTTTCCCATAAAGAACCTGCTGGAAACAAGGCGGTATTTTTTTTCATAAAGGGATAAACTATCACGGTGTATTGTATACTGCCAGATTCTTCCTTTTAATTCTTTCATAAGGCACAGAGGTTCACCTGCAAGTACTACCTGCCCGTCTGAAATAATTGCCATATATGGACAGAGATCACTTACATCTTCAACTATATGAGTGGAGAGAATTATGGAAGATTGTTCGCTTATCTGGCTCAGAAGGTTCAGGAATCTTGTTCTTTCCGCAGGGTCCAGTCCTGCAGTCGGTTCATCTACTATGACTACCTTCGGATTTCCGAGTAATGACTGGGCAATACCAAATCTCTGTCTCATTCCTCCTGAATAACCGCTTACAGCTTTATGTCTTACCTCATAAAGATTAACCTGTTTTAAAAGGTAATCAACTGTTTCTTTTCTTTCCTTTCTATTTGTAACACCCTTTAAGATGGCAAGATGATTCAAAAGGTTTACTGCAGACACTCCCTGATAGACTCCGAAGGATTGAGGGAGATAGCCGAGCATTTTCCGCATTTTTTCTTTATCTTTAAGTACATCTATGTCTCCCATGGAGATTGTTCCGCTGTCTGCTTCCTGAAGTGTCGCAATGGTGCGCATAAGAGAGGATTTACCTGCACCATTGGGGCCAAGAAGGCCGAACATACCTACAGGTATATCCAGGTTAACACCTTTTAAAGCATGGGTGCCATTGGGATAGGTTTTGCTTAAATTTCTTATTTCTATATGCATGGATATTCCATCTTCCTTATGATTGAATTTATGGTGACCTGTTCTAAGTACCGAACCGGTCATGGTTGTTAGTGGGCTTTCGAGATAGTACCTTTAAACTAATACTCTATTTAAGCCTCACCTATCTGACTGTAATATAAATTGCAGAGCTTCCTGTTACAGGACACCTGTTTTCACACAGGCCGCATCCTGTACATAATTCAGGATTTACAACCGGCATTTCTATCTGATGGAAAAACCCGTTAATCTTTACAATTCTCTTTCTGACCTCTATGGCCTTCTCAGGTAAAGGACATACAGCCAGACACATCATACAGTTTTCATCCCTTATATAAGGAATACACCTGGTAGTGTTTACACAGGCAAGACCTATTTTTGCTTCTTTTTTTTCTTCCATTAGAAGGTACTTTATTGCACCGGTAGGACATACCTGTCCGCAGAGATTACATTCATATGAACAGGCGCCGATTTCAGGAACAATTCTTGGAGTCCAGAGATTTCCGGCGCCTCCTTCGAAGAGAAGAGGCTGAATTGCATTTGTAGGACATACCTTCATACATGTTCCGCATCTTATACATGTATTGTTAAAAAGCTCTTCTCCTATAGAACCGGGAGGACGGATTAAAAAAGGATATTTATGTGTTGCAGAAGGATCCATCTGTAAAACAGGTAAGGCAATGATACCGAAAGCTCCTCCTTTAATCATATCTCTCCTTGTAACTATGGCAGACGATGACACTGTATTTTTTTTGTCTTCCTTTACCAGACCAAAAGAAATAGCTTTTTCAGGACAGATGTATACACAGTTAAAACATTTTATACATTCATGTTTTAATGTATTGGTGCCGTTATGTTCTATGGCATTCATTTTACAATCTGTCAGGCATTTATTACAGGCGTTACATTTATCAGATACTTTTCTATTGTAAAGAGAAAGATAGGAACACATACCCAGCATTGCACCGAGAGGACAGATATTTCGGCACCAGTAACGACGACGTTTCAGACTTAAGAGTAATATGCCGAAAAAAACCGACATTGTAAGCAGATTACCATAATAGACAGTCTGTTTTGCCGTAAAAAAATTCAGGTTTATTAAGAAGCCGGAGATGTCACTTTCTCTTTCTTTTATAAATGGAACATAATAAAGGAGAGTAAGAAAATGTCGTGTGATTAAATTAATAAAAGGATATATAAAAAGGGCATAACTTCTCTGAGCTATACACACAGGATCAAACAAACCTGCCAGGGAAACACCTGTCAGGGAAAGGACTGAAAGGGAAATAAAGATTATATATTTCCACCTGCTATTGATGCAGTTTTTCTCCGGTGCAGACGGAACAACCTTATCAACAATATCTATAGTAGTACCCAGCGGGCAAATCCATCCGCAGAAGAATCTACCGGAAAAGAAAGAAAGAACCAGCACAACAATTGCCGGGATAAGATATATAGAAACGGCATTTCTCGTACCTATAACAGTAAGGATACCGGTAAAAGGACTCAGTTTAAGGAAGAAACTATCCTTTAGTTCTGCCATATCTATTATAAGATATAGAAAAACCAGGAAACATATAATCTGTATTATTCGTCTGAACTTTTTAATCAATTAAGAAAGCTTCCATTGTAACATCGACCTTTTTGACTGCACCTCTACTGCCTTGCAATGCAGATTTTAAGACATTAACCGTTATTTTCTTATAAACCTGACCGGAACATGTACTTTGAGATATGACTACTTTTACTGTAAATTCACCTTTAGTCGTTACTATTCCATTCTCATCCGTAACAGGTATGGAAGCAAAATCCATAGCTCTATAGTTTTCTATAGTTGTCTGTGCCAGTATAGTAGCCTGATTATAAGATGTACTCTTCTGAAGTGCCTCAAGCCCTCCTGTAAGAGCACCTATCATGGTGAGAAGGACTGTAGCAACAATGGCCATGGCAAATAATAATTCTGCCAGACTCATTCCTTTACCTGAATTTATCTTAGAATTTCTTTTCAAAAAGAATATTGCCATCATGTGTACCTCCCCGGAAGCATTAAAACTCATGCCATGAAATAATACGGGTATACCCGGTAGATGATGCAAGATTCTTCAGAACATTATCATTGAATGTAAGGTTAAATTGATCAATGGCCTTTATATTCATAGTGCCGGAATTAGGGTCATTAGGATCTCCTGCCACTATGATTGCTCCGTCTATCTCCAGTGTCCTGTTAAGATCACTGTTCTTGTCTGTTCTGGTCTTTCCTCTTGTGCAGTGTCCTTTAAGGACAGTTCCATCGTCATGACATTTTGCACACTCTTCACTGGTAACATCGTCATCAGAAAAACCTACAGTAGCATTAAAACTTCCATTTGTATAAACAAGAGCGTTAATTTTTACCTGATCAATTGTTTGCATCTCCACATCGCCTCTGGCATAAAAAGCCTTTGTTTCACTGCCGCTTCCTGCATATATTCTGGCACCAAAAAGGTTCATGCCACCCATAGTACAGATATTACCTTCTCCGCTTATAAGATCCTGAGAGAAGTCATCTCCGCTAGCCTCGTCCGTAGAGCCCCATGATGTGACAGTCAGGTTTCCATGTTGATAATTACCTGAAGCATCGGCTGTTTCTGCACTGTCACCAGGCAGATAAAGTGTTTTATCAGCCACTGTAAAGTTTAGACTTACTTCTTCAATCTGAAGATTTCCTGTCGTACCGGGAGCGGTAGGATTATAAGAGTCATAGGCTACCTGTAGATCTTTTGAAATCAGCAGTTTTGGAACCTGATATGTAGTTATTCTTGTTTGCCAGCGGCCCCACCAATCTCTATATTTAGTTGTTATAGTTTCTGTATCATACTTAAAATCCAAGCCCGGCACAATTTCACCGGCACTATATGATTTCGTCGGAAGGTCTTTAGTTTTATTGAGACCATCGTGCCAGTAATCTAACAGACCGGTAGTTGAATTAACCTTATAAGTACCTGAAGGGATTGCATTTGGTTCAAAAGTAATTTTGCTGAGCATATTATTGGGATCAAAGTCAGGCACATCCTTTTCACCTGCACCGGGGTTAAGCCACGATGCTTTGTATGGATTGGAAATCTTCGAAGGTGTATCAATTCCTTTATTACCGGAAACAGTTGCGCCAATCGGATTATCTAAATTGAAGGATTGAGATGCAGAGAGAGGGTTGACAATTGTAACAGAATTGGTTGCACTGGCAAAATTTGAATGTATATTTGGTGCACTTGATGTTCCGGTTTTTCTGAAAGCAAGAGATGATGTAGTAAGCTTCATGGAGCCTCTGGAACCATTCTCAAAACCGGCAGTTTCAGGTTTTGCCCTCAGAATAACTTCCAAATGTTTTACAGTATTTCCTACTGCTGCAGTAACCACAATAGATGCAGTATATGGAGGTACCTTACCTGCTCCTCTCCAGTTATCTGCAGGTGTCTTGCTCTGAAGATTATTAACGGAATAGTAAACAGGAGAACCGTAAAAAAATTTGGAATCATTCTTGTTAAAGGTTATATAATAACAACCCTTTTCTCCAAAACTGAAGTTATTATTTGATGTAGTAGGGGCCTGCCCCGGCTCAAGCCTGGCTCTTGTTATATCCTGTCCTCCGGAACACATAAAAAGTGTCTCATTGGCTTTTCCCCAGGAAGGGTTATTCACAAGCATAATTCTGGCCTCATTAACGGCAGATTCTGTCAGAGGAACCACACAGGCTCTTTCAACATCTGCAGTGGCTCTGTAAAGAGTCTGAGATGTCAGACTGATAAGGCTGAGGACCATTATAAGAAGAACGGTAGTCAAAATAAAAACAGTCATAAGAGCAAATCCTCTCTGACTTTTCTTCTGTAAAGGTCTCTTGATTTTCATAAAAATTCCCTCCTTAATAAATAATATATTCAGTCATTTCGAAGAATAACAACACCTTCAAGCTCCAGCTTCTCAGGACTCGGAGGACTTGAGACAAGGGCAGGCTTTAAAGGTTTACCTGTTTTTACCTTTATAGCAACAGATAGATTTGCAAAATCTGTCGTAAAAGTAAGATTAGTTATATTTCTGCTTACAACACGGGGAGGAGAAATATAACTGCTGGCAGGAACAGTTACAGTTGGCAGATAATTTAACAGATTATAACCGGTACCGGCAGATGTATTTGGATCAGGAGGATAAAGTAATTCATTAATCGGCCCTGTTGGATAAGGGGCGGAAGCATTTATGTAACGCCCCAGGGAAACTTCTTTACTCATAAGTTTATAATAATCTGGATGCGCAATATCACCATCATCTGCCAGATAAAATATCATATATTTCTTCCAGAACATCACGCCATCCTCTGTATATTCTGTCTTACCTGTACCGATATCAATGGCAGACAGAAAAGAGATAGCATTATTGGTACCCTGATAGGGTATTACAGTTACGCTGTTTATAGAACTGCAACGGATGAGACTTGTCAGCCTGGTAAAGGTTACCTGGGCACTCTCTTTGACCTCTATTGTTTTTCTGGCTTTAAGCCAGCTTGTTGAAGCTACGGAAAATATATAAAACATAGCGCCCATTACAATAGATAAAAGGCACACTGCCATCATTGATTCGAGAAGAGAAAAACCTCTGCCTTTAAACAAATACCTGCTCATAAATAATCCTTTCTACAGGAATATATCATTCTTAACATCTTCACAGGTTATATTTTCTATAAAACACATACCATTTAATCTATTATATAATAATATTTATTAATAGTAAATAGAAACTTTATAGATTTTCCACTTACAAAATCGTGATAAATCAATACTATATGAAATTTTTTTAAATTCTGGCAAAGGCAATAAAATTCAAAATGAAATTATCTTTAACTATATTTAAATTTCCGGAAGAAATATCGTAAATACCTATTGAACAGGTTTTTAAATAATTATTATGGCCCAGTATATAAATCATTCCATTATCAGAAAACATAGAACTATCAGCTTTAAACCCTGTATATTTCGGAGCCGCAACAGAACGATAATTATCTGTATCAAATATTTCTATGGAACTGTCTGTGATGACATAAAGTTTTTTAGTATCCTTCGGATTTAATAAAACACTTACAGGTTCGGCGGAAAGAGGTATTTCCTGGACTGTTTTATCTGATTTCAAATCTACAACAGCAAGTTTACCTGTCCCGGAAAGACATACATAGGCTTTCCCGGCATTTCCTGCCGCACCTTTCGGTTTAGCCCCAATAAAATTCAGGGTATTTTTTACTATAAACGTTTTGGTACTGAAAACTACAACTGTTTCACTTTTTTCACCTGTTATAAAAAGTCTGTCTCCTGCAGGAGAAAGTGTGGCACATGAAGGCTTATTACCGAGTTTTGCCTGACTTCGTTCTTCCTGAAAATCTGCTATTCTGATGAAAGATAAATTATCGTGAAGACTGTTAAGAACATAAAGCAGATTTTCGTCATTTGAGAGTAAAATATAAGATACTCCTTTCTCTAATTTTTTCTTTTTCAGAATTTCCGACTTATCTATACTTATTTCATAAAGTATAGAATCTGAAAAACTGCAGGTATAAAGAGTTCGATTCTTTTTAGAATATACGAGGGGGCCGGCATTTTTGGGTAACTTCATAAATTCGCCAATCTTATTATCAATGAGATTAAGCTCTTTAATAGAATTATTTGCTCCTGATGTCATGTAAAGGAAATTGCCTTTTCTCGGTATACTGGATATATAGCCGGCTACAGTATTAATCCCCAGGGCGCAGATTGCCAGGAATAATATTATCAGAGATATTCCGTACCGGGAAGCAATAAACGGATTTTTCACCTTGAAATCTGTTATGATTTCTTCAACCTTTTCCTGAGATATGGCAGGAGGAGGCAAAGGTTCTTCTACTTTTATTTCTTCTTCCTGTTTCTTAATCTCTTCTTCTTTCTTTTTCAAAGCAGAAGACAGATCCAGTTCATGGAGATCCACTTTCTCCATAAGCTTTTTCACAGCATTTATATCAGGTCTGTTATCAGGATGTATTTCAAGACATCTGTCTATAAACCTCTGAACCTTTTCAGAAACAAACCTTTTGTGTTTTCTCAGAGGTTTGAATTCATAGGGATGTTCCTCCGGGTCAACACCTGTAAGCATATAATAAACTGTTACACCTAAAGCGAAAATATCTGCTTTTGTATTGGTAAAATCCACTCCCCTCTGTTCAGGAGCGGCATATCCAAGAGTACCACGGCTGGCCATAGTTCCGTCTTTTTCCGTATCAAAAAAAGTTCCTATACCGTAATTTATAAATTTTATGGAACCGTCAAGAGCCATCATTACATTTGCAGGTTTTAAATCACCGAAGCCTACAGGAAAAGGTTTTTTGTTATGAAGATAATAAAGGGCTTCACAGAGTTTTTCCATTAT
>CALARM010000444.1 GCA_937888925.1 uncultured Synergistia bacterium
CTGTGTCGTCGTGATATTTTTTTCTCCGGAGCACCAGGCAGGCAATGTACTAAAGGTGATAGCCAAATGATATAAAGATAAATAATACATATTGTTCTCGTGACGCGTAACGGGTAACTCGTAACGTGCGACAGGTGGGTGATTCGCCCCTATTACTCCCCCTTCACTCTTCACTACAAAGAAAGAAAGTAAGCCGTGAACAGGTATTATCTCCATTCACGACCCACTATCCACTTTTCACTTTTCTAATATAAAGGTATAAAAATAACTGAGTGAAGACCTTCATCTTCTACCATAGAAGAGCTCCATATATATCTGAACTGTTTCGAAATTTTTTCTAAATTCTCTTTTCCAAGTTCCTCATTCTCTGGCAGTATGGCAGATACTTTCAATATATCGTTCATATTCATAAAGGAAAAACCTGAAACCTGCCCGTCTCCCATCTCCTGAACGGCTATTTTATAATCTTTCATCTGAACTATGGATTTTCTGTTACCACGGAAGGTATCTATAACATGTTCCATAGGTACTACAGTTTTTCCGGTACTTACAACAACATAATCACCTAAAAAAGTATATGAAAGGTTAAAAGAAGTGCCTGCTACGTCTAAATTATTAAAGGTAGAATAACCTGTTCCCCTGTAAGTGATTTCCTCTATTTTAACAGGTATAAACGGTGTGGCAAGGTCAAAGAGCTTTTTAAAAGGTTCTTTATTTTTTATTCCCATAACAAAAACCATATCCATAATCGGTAAAGGCATTATTTTTTCCACGCCTGTCTCATCTTTTCCGATGGTAATACCATTCTGAGAATAATATCTTGGGAAATCCTTTTCAAGACCGGGTAAGATGCCGGAAAAAGCTGTATAAAAAGGAGGATATTCTCCTGTCTGTTTTTCATCTGAAGGAAGGATAACATAGGAACCGCCATGTGGTGCCACAGGTATTTCATATATATAAGAGGGTTTTAAATCTTCCGGTTTTTCAGGAATTTTCCCCGAATGTTCCTTCTGGTATTTTAATGTTGCTTCTCCGAGAGCAACTAAATCTCTCTTAGCTTTTTCCACTGTTGCCATTTTTTTCATATCTTCCAGGTATTTCTCTGTAATAGAAGCTGACATAGTGAAATCACCTGTTATATTATCTATGATATCCTTATCAATATCTAACTGTGTAAAAAGGCCGACCATCTGGTTAAGACTTTTGTATTTTTCTTCCATATCAGGAAAAGACTTCATGAATTCCCTTCCTATTTCATGACCGCTTTTCAAATCGGAACTTGTAACAGCCATTGACATATCATCAGGAATAATATTGAGAGTTGAAGCTTTTTCCCTGTTTTTATCAAGAAAAATTTTTATTACAGGGCTGTCACTTTCCTTATCTATATTCAGATAACTGTCTATTTTCATTCCTCTTGCAGAACCGGAAAATGATATGGAATAACTCCTCAATGCTTTTATAACAGGAGGAAGTATCTTACTGATTGGTTCCTTTGTAATATCCCTGGCAAGAGGACTTAATATATGCTCCAGATTGACAAACAGTGAAGAAAGACAGTATTCAGGTTTCTTTTCCATAAACTTTGCAAAAAGTTTATTTTTTGTTATATCATCATGTCCTTCTTTGAGCAGATCTACAGATTTTTTTACTGTATCCTCATTGTTTGTAATGATAAAAAAGGTATCTATAAAACAGAAAAATAGTTCTTTTTCAAAAGAATTAATTTTAACATCTTTATATTCTTCGGAAAAAATCTTTGCATCTCCTCCGATTTTAGCTATGAAGGCTTCTGCCCTGTCCGGATCCTTCACCTTTGTAACCAGAAGCACATGGGGTAAAGCATCTGAAGGCATTTCTCTCGTAGAGTCAATCATATGTCCTTTACCTTTTTCGCCTCTGTAAGAAGGATTTCTTCCTGAAAGACCTGCCGATATATGGGCATTTTCACAGCACTCTAGAAGAAAGGCCTGATTTTCCTGTTCCGTTTTATATTCATATCTACCCTCTGAAGGACAGACAGGAAGTTTTTCCATATAATCAGGTATCAGTTCTTTCAATTCCTTCGGGTAAGATTTATTCACCTCGTAATACATTTCAAGGGCATTTCCCGTAGAATAAATATCCTGTTTACATTTATCAAGTTTTCTGGCTGCCTTTATATACCTGTATAAATTCTCCGATTTAAAAAGACCGAATGACACATCGGCTTCCATCCAGGATAACAAATCTTCTTCCACGTTAATTCCGCTTTTACTCTGAAACATGCCCAGAAGTTCTTTCAGGTCTTTTATTTCCTGAGTTTCTTCTCCTGATTTCGTATGTTCCAACTGCCATATAACAGGATAAAAATTGATATTTGCATAAACATCCACATCGGACGGAATAGCCTTAAAGGTTTCCGATTTATAATTTGACAGAAGATAATAATTCCTCACACCCATTATAGATAATCCGAGACAGATTATCAGGAAACTCAGGGCCATAATAGTCGTTTCCGCCACACCTCTCTGAAACTTTTTCATTTTCATAAACATTACCTCATTTCTATTTTTTTATCTTTCAACTTAAACCGTTATTACATTTGATCCTTTATCCATCTGACAGCCTGATGATATACAGATACAGGTGCCACTACATGTCCTCCTT
>CALARM010000445.1 GCA_937888925.1 uncultured Synergistia bacterium
CATGATACAGGAGCGTACTGCTCCGGATTTATGGAAAGCAATCCAAATTCCTTTCCTAGACCTGACAGGGTCATGGTAAAAGAAGACGGACATATTGAGTATATAAGAAAAAGAGATACTTTTGAAGAAATTTTTCAGTGAAGGGTGGAAGAAGTGAGTGGTGAGTAGTGAGTGGTGAATAAGTCTGTTATGCTTCACACATCACTCATTACTCACTACACATCGCGATAAAAACAATGAAATCCGAAAAAATAAATAGAATTTCTCCCAGTGTTACAATAGAAATAACAACAATAGCAAAGGAATTGAAAAGACAGGGAAAAGATGTTGTACTCCTTGCAGCAGGAGAACCTGATTTCCCCAGTCCTGACCATGTAAAGACAGGAGCAATAAAAGCTATAGAAAATAATTTCACAACCTATACGGAAACTGCAGGTATTCCTGAACTTAAAGAAGCAATATGCAAAAAATTTTTCAGAGACAATGGTTTAAGCTATAAATCAGAAGAGATTATGGTAAACTGCGGTTCAAAACATGCCATATATCTTGCATTACAGTGCCTTCTGAGCCACGGCGATAAAGTCCTCATGTCTCTTCCCTGCTGGAACAGTTATATTGAACAGGTAAAACTTGCAGAAGGGGAACCTCTGCTTATCAATTCCAGGGAAGATATGTCTCTCGATATTGATAAACTGAAAGATTCCGTTACAGATGAAGTAAAAGTACTGCTGCTTAATTCTCCCTGTAACCCGACAGGTCATGTATTTACGGAAAAAGAACTGAAAGCAATAGGCGAGATAGCTTTAATACATAAAGATCTTTTTATAGTTTCAGATGAAGTTTATGAATATTTTGTCTATGAAGGGAAACATGTGAGTCTGACAAAAATATTTCCTGAATTAAAAAACAGGACTGTCATAGTAAACTCCGTATCAAAATCCTATTCCATGCCGGGATGGCGTATAGGTTATGCGGCAGGGCCGAAGGCATTAATATCTGCCATGACTGCCCTTCAGGATCACATAACATCAAATCCGAGTTCCATATCACAGATAGCAGCACTTAAAGCAATAGGCGGCGAGCAATCCTGTGTAAAACATATGTTCCATGAATTTTCAAAGAGAAGAGATTTTGTAATTGATAAACTGAATAAACTCCCCATGATAACCTGTTCTCCTCCGAAAGGCGCATTTTATGCATTTATAGATATCAGTAAAACAGGAATGGATTCAAGGAGTTTTGCCAGAAAACTCCTTGAAGAAGAACTGGTAGCTTTAGTCCCCGGTATCGCTTTCGGTTATGATGATTTCGTACGCCTCAGTTTTGCTTCTGCATATAAAGAACTGGAAATAGGCATGGATAGAATAGAAAGATTTATGCATAATATCACATAAAAAATATTGAAAATCATGTTCTTTACTGTTATTATAAATATAAAGAAACATAAAAGGGAGGAAATATTTATGGAAAATGCAGCAAGAAAACTCGGTAAAAAAACAAAATATAGCTATGCAGATTACCTTTTATGGCCTGACGACGAAAGATGGGAGATAATAGACGGAGTGCCTTATAGCATGAGTCCTGCTCCTGTACCGAATCATCAGAGAATATCAATGGAGCTTTCCAGACAAATAGCCAATTATCTGGTTGATAAATCATGTGAAATATTTACTTCACCTATAGATGTTAGATTCGTTAAAGAAATAAAGGAAAATAATGAAGATATATTTGATGTAGTTCAACCTGATATAATTATTGTATGTGATAAAAAGAAGATAGATGATAAAGGATGTATCGGCCCTCCTGATATTGTAATAGAAATTCTTTCTCCTTCCACAGCTTCCAGGGATTTTTTAAAGAAAAGAATGCTTTATGAAAAAAACAAAGTAAAATACTACTGGATTGTTTCACCTGATGAAAAAGAAATTTATATTCACCAATTACAGGATAACAGCAAATACGGAGATCCTGACATATATAAAGAAAAAGATAAGATAAAAATTTCAAATTTTAAGGATCTGGAAATAGATTTAAGCCATGTCTTTAAAATCAAATCTTAATTTTTCTATGGACTATATTATAAATTTTTTGTAAAACTCTTTTACTCCCTTATTCCCTATTCTCATACAAACACTATCGATCTAAAAGTTTTTCATCTATATTCTTCAATGAATCGACAAATTTATTTCTTACCTGTGAGGCATAATTATTATATTTATTCATATCCTGAAATAATTCCCATGTATCATTCCGAACAGTAGACAATATTTTAAGCAAACGCTGATAACCCAGGGTTTCTATCTCCTGCTCTCCGAGCTTCATATCGATCATGGCTCTCCCTATAAAATGAGTCAGCACAAGAGAATAAGAGATCTGTTCATCATGGTCCTCAGGAGTCATTTCAATTATTTTTAATTCCTTACTTTCCAGAAATGTTTTTACACAGTCAAGTTTTTCTTCTGTTATTCTTACAGGACAGAGGACAATCTTTCTGTTTTTCAGGGTTGTTCTGGCACTGTCAGGGCCGAATAAAGGATGGGTTCCGAGTATATGAACAGAAGAAGGTAAATATTTCTTCATTAAATTACATGGTATTTCCTTTACTGAACAGACATCAATAATAATGGAGTCTTCCCTGACATAATCTTTAATGCCCAGCAAGACAGATTCCAATGAAGATATTGGCATAGAAAGGATAATTATATCTTTTTTACAGACCTCTTCCAGAGAGCTTTTACATAATCCGAGTTTTTCTATTTCATTACTCCTGTCAATCCTATCATATACATAAACATTCAATCCGTCTCTTAAATATTTACCTGCTAACTGACCGAAACGTCCAAAGCCCATTATACCTGCAGTTTTCTTAGAAATTCCACTCACCACTCACTACTCACCACTCACTATTATATTTTGTAATCTTCTGGATTCTTCCAGAATTATCTTATAAATATCTTTTATATATTTATCTTTCGGCCTGTTGTAAATTTCCTCTTCCCGTTCAGGATGATGGACAGGAAGTTTCTCTTCAACTTTACACAGAGCTATTTCCTTTACAATACCTTCTCTTTCTTTTAATAACTCTATGATTTTTGTATCAATTTCATCAATTTTTTTCCTGCAATTATTCAAATTTTCTATCACTGATCTCATCCCTTTCCGTGTAGAATTCTAGAACCACAGAGTCAAATTATTTAGAATGTTTTTTAAAAAACTCCCATATTATTTCACATCCATTAATATCCCGGCATGTTTTCCCCACAATTTTTTCAGGTAAATACTGTGACGCTCCGGGCCATGTATGTCCTCCTCCCTCTATTGTATATAGTATGACTTCTGTTCCTTTATACCCTCCTGAATAGACATCCCTCTTTACTTTCATACCATCGGAAGGGTTTTTATCTTCAAGCCAGGTAGTTTCAGGTTTTTGAGAACAGTGATTTACCCTGACCCAGAACTTCACAGTTTCTTCCGTAGATATTACTTTGCCAAGTTTCTTTTTATAAAAATGAACATCTCCGCCGTTAAAAGGCATAAGAGGATCTTCCGTACCATTCATTATGAGAATTGATACAGGTTCTTTCGGAGAATAATTTACGAACAATTCCTCCTGAAGACAGGCAATAACAGGGGCAAATGCTGCAATTTTCTCCGGCAATTCAAAGGCGAGCCGGTAAGACATAAGTCCTCCGTTAGAAATACCGGTAACATAAACCCTCTTTTTATCTGCATTAAACTCTTTAATAAAATAATCTATAAGAGAGGAAATAAAACCAGTATCATCAATATTTTCTTTCTGAGCCTTGTATTGAGACAACCCTCTGCTGTCATTCCAGTGTTTCTCGATACCATCAGGATAGGCAATAATAAAATTTTCTCTCTCTGCAATGCTATTAAATCCACCGGCAGCATTATTCATAGCCTTCCCAGTACCTCCACCTCCATGAAGGGCTATAACAAGAGGAAGAGATTTATTTCTGTCATAACCTGAAGGGAGATAATAACAATAAGTTCTTTCCAGGCCACCATGTATTATTGAACCGCCCTTAACATCAGATGAAGTATTCGATGTTTTTCCTCTCCTGCAATTAAATGAAAAAATTATGATAAAGATAAAAAGAAATAATATAAGTATTTTTTTATATGACATAAAAACCTCCTTTGCAATCGCATTTTAATATCTATAATCTGTCATAATTATTACATGTCCAGTTGTTTTTTCAGCATATCTCTCATCAGCTTTTCCGACGGATCTTTTCCAGTCCAGAGCTTATACTGTTCAATCCCCTGGTATAAAAGCATTTCGTATCCTTCTACTGTTAAAGAATTGACTTCCTGCGCATCTTTCAGCATTCCGGTTATCATAGGTCTGTACACAATATCAAAGACAATTTTACCTTTCAGAAAATCTTTTTTTACTATACTATCCTTCACATGAGGATACATGCCGACAGAGGTAGTATTTATTATAATATTACAGGTCCTATTATAGATATCTTCAAAGGGGCAGAATTTACTTCCAAGTTCTTCTGCAAGTTTTTCCGCTTTTGAGTCCGTCCTGTTTGCAATAATAATTTCCGCTCCTTTTTCTTTAAGGCCGTATCCTATAGCCCTTGCCGCTCCTCCCGCACCCAGCAGAAGAACCTGTTTCCCTTTAATTTCAGTCTTAAGAGAAAGTGCTTTCAGAGAGCCGGGACAGTCGGTATTATAACCTTCCAGTATACCGTCTTTATTGACAACAGTATTTACTGCACCAATCTTTTTTGCAGTATCTTCCACAGAATCGAGATATTTCATTATATCTAT
>CALARM010000446.1 GCA_937888925.1 uncultured Synergistia bacterium
CAATAGAAATAGGAGTAATGGCTCTTAATCATTTACCTGTAAGACAGATAGCCAGAAAACTGAATAAAAGCTATTATCAGATTTTCAAGACCATAAATGAACTTTATACAAAAGATATAAAAGACTGTAAGATAACATAAGTTATAATAAGGAGGAACACCATAATGGCAAACGGTATCTCTGGAAATCTTAAAGATTTAAAATTAGTTGAGTTATTGATTTTATTATGCAGCAAAAAAGAACAGATCGGGAGGCTTCATTTTACCGATAATAACGATCATGGAGAAATATTTATAAACAACGGTAAAATAATACATGCTACAACAGAAGTCTCCAGCGGCAAAGATGCTATATATACGTTACTGACATGGAGAGAAGGAGCTTTTGAGTTTGAAACAGATGTGCATCCTGAGAAAATAACTATTACTGCAGATACCAAAGAATTTCTGGCAGACTGCATAAAAAAGAGAAAAGAGTTAAATGTTATTGAGGAACTGATTGCACATCCTGATGAAATTTTCAAACTTTCAGGGAGGAGCACTTCAGGAAGGGTCAGTCTCTCAACAGAGGATCTTCATATAATCTCTTACCTGGATGGAACAAAAACTTTAAGAGAAATTGAAAAAATATCCGGTAAAAATAGATACGAAATATTTAGAACACTTTACAGATTATTGTCTTTTGAGGTAGTCATAAATGTAGATCATAAAACCACAGCATCTCAGGAACCTCTTATGACAGATGATGTATTAATCCGTATTGAAAAACGTCTCAAAACCCTGTCGGGGCCACTTACAGAATTGATTTTACAGAACAGTATAAATAAACTTGGTTATCAAAAATCTACCTTACCTGTAAGTAAACTTGATGATTTGATAGAGAAGTTTGCTAAAGAAGCAGGAGTTGATAAAGATAAAGTAAAACAATTAATAAAAAGTGAAACAGGGAATACAGGAGAAAACCTGTCAACAGAGGAACCGGTCGTAAATGAAAATATGATGGACGTTATAATAAAGCGCCTCAGTATAACATCCGGTCCTATTACACCGATAGTAATGGAAAAATGCATGAAAAAATTAGGATACAGAAAAGACAATTTTCCAGTCCATAAACTAAATATCCTTATAGATTCTTTTATTAAAGAAATCGGCATAAAGGAGACAACTATAAAAGATATTCTTGAAGATATACAAAAATTCCAGCAAAATGAATTTTTATATAAAGACTTTCCTACAGGAGATTTATCCACAAGAGATCAGAAAGAGAAAAAAGGATTTTTCGCAAGATTCGGGTTTTAGCCTGATTTTGTGTAAGAAGAATATACGTGAATGTTATTTATTTTAGCCTTCTTCTGAAGGTTTTTTTATTTTACTATTTTGCCATCAATATTATAACGGGACTTATGGCATTTTCAAACGAAATCCGGTATTACATATTTTTTTCTTTTATGATATAATGGAGTTTCACAATGACGGTTATCAATAAACCTCCTGAATTATTACAACATGTAAAAATATACAAAAAATTATTACGAAGGAGTTTTTTTTATGAAAAGTTCATATCTTTTTGTTCTTTTACTGGTAATATTGTTTTCTTTAACGTCCCTGTCTGTCATATTTTCAAAGGATCAGTTGGAGCCCATAAAAGCTAATGACAATGAAGGAAATCAATATACAGAAGACCCGAATAATACGGAAAAAGATCCGAATAATATGTTTGATAGATTGCCTGATACAGAATTTACGCCATCAGTTGTAATTACCAAAAAAACGCTGGACGATCTGGAAGATAAAGTATGGTATCAGATTGATGATAATACGATAGAGAAAATCAAAGACAATCTTAGCAGGGAAAAACTGGAAACGGTAACATCGCTAAAAAATGTAATTTTTTCAAAAGATGATCTTACAGAAACCCTGAAGGCAATAGAAATTAAAGATGAAGATATACAAATTGTAATAAAAAACAGTGAAAATAAAATTTCTGCATCAAGGATAAAATCTCTGGAAAAGCTTATAAATAAGAAATTTACAGAAGAAGAACTTACATCTAAATTATATACACTTGGCTTTAAAAAAGATGAAATCGCAATAATTTTAACGTGCGGTGAAGCTTCTGAAGAGAAAAATGAACTTTATAACTGGATGACCTTTACGGAAGAGGACGGACTCGTTTACAACGGAGTAATTACCTTTGAATTCGACCCCCAGGGCTATGCATGGATTGGCACAGGTAACGACGCAGACCCGAAATTCGGTGGCGTCAGTATTTTCAATCCGAGGGGGCAGTTTGTTTCCTTTGCTGCCCGTGACGGACTTGCAGATAACAGAATAAACGACATATTATTTTTACCTCTCTCCAGGGAGGATGTTCCTAAAACCAGTAAAGGCGGAATATGGTTTGCCACAGGTTATGGTGTTACAAAACTGGATAGAAAAGGCAAGAGAACAACCTATGATAAAGCAAACAGTGCTCTTCCTGACAACAGAGTATCTTCTCTTGTTTTAGATGATTATGGAAATCTATGGATGGCCACTTTCGGCGGAGGAGTAGCCATGATGGATCAGGGAGGGAAATGGACTGTTTACAACAGGAATAATGGTCTTGCAGGAAACAAGGTAGTTCCGT
>CALARM010000447.1 GCA_937888925.1 uncultured Synergistia bacterium
AAAAGCATTTAACACGTTCATATATAAGTATAGTTACTACAAATGTTTGTAATAACTTTATTACTTTTCCTCTCTAATAAGCAGTTATTTATCAGCAGAAATTATCTGCTCGATAGGTTTATTATTTTGTCAGAATTCCAAGTTTCAGAAATAAATGTTTTCTCATGTTTTTATCATAAAGAAATGTAAGTCCTGTAAGGATTGTTCCAATTACAGGTAATGGATCTTCCCTGGAAAATATTGCATGAGTTGTATCCTTTGAAAAAAAATTGAAAAAACCCGGCTTCAGACTCAATCTATCAGGATTCGATATGAAATTAAGTATATCTCCCGGGAGAATCCATCTAAATCTTGCACCTATTTTGTAATCTTTTATTTCAGGTGTTTTCTCGTTTCTTGCTACTTTATACAATAAATAGGGAAAATCTATTCCAGAATAGATGGCAAGCTGCAAAGAGCCCCAGAACCTTGGATTAATTTCCATTAAATAAGGTGTATTATCTCTGGGGTCAACTTTGAATTCTACCATAGCCACTCCAAACCAGTTTAATTTGTTTAGAAGTTCTATAGCCATAGCTTCTACTGATGGGCGATGGCAGCTTTCACATAATGTACTTGCCCCTCCTGTTACAGGATATTCCCTTATTCTTCTATGAGTAAAAGATGCAACAAGTTTTGATTCACTGTTGAAAATAGCAGATACTCCAATTGCTTCCCCTCCTGCCGGAATACGTTCCTGTATTAAAGGAAAAGGAAATACACTGTGAACTTTTTTATATTCCCTTTCAAGTTCATGTTCATTATCTATATATACTACTCCTTTGGAACCGGAACTTTCTTTCGGCTTTATGACAACAGGATATTTTATTTTATTCTTTAGAATATTTATTTCATTTAAACTTTCTATTGAGTAAGTTTCAGGGCATGGAATACCATGGGCTGATGCAAACTTCATAAGTGTTCCTTTGTTTATTGCCAGGGAAAGGGTATTTTTATTTACTAAAGGTATGGATATTTTTCTGGAGAGAACATCCATATTATTGAGTATGAGGTTTATTGTATCTTCTTCCATAGGAAATAAAACTGAATGTTTATTTTTTTCTAACTCTTCAATCAGAAATTCTATGAATTTTATTGGCTCTGACTTGACAGAAGGATATCTGATTTTTCTGTTACAGTAATTGGAGAAAAGGGCACAGGCAAGCCTCGTGCTTTCTCCGCAACTGACCTTTATGCCATGTCTTCCAAGAGAACGCACTACTGCAAGGGTTTTATGCCATTTCCCATCTGTTACGAATACGCCTGACATGATTTATAATCTTGATGCCTCTTTTTCATAAAGGTTTTTATTAATTGATTAAAATTTTGGCAGAATGCCTTTTTTCCGTAATGTTTCCAGTTGGGTCTTGAAGTCTTTTTCCAGTGTGAAATCCTTATTTTTCTTTGTAAGATTCAGACCAAGTTTACAGGCATTTGCTGTTTCCTGGTCATTGCCGTCAACACTATAGATATGAGATAGAACTACATAGGTTTTTATATAATAAGGATCTTTTTTTAAGGCTTCCCTGCACAGTACCATACAATCAGCTTTTTTCTGTTCATATTTCTTTTTATATTCCGGGTCATTACGATCGTAAGTACCGAGGTTAAAACTGAGAGATTCAGCTTTTCTTATCAGAGAAGGCACTTCATCCTCCGTCATAGTCTTTTTCATATAATATATACCTATGATTATGCCTGTAATAATTAAGAATAATATAAAACCAAATACAGGATAGGGAAGATTTGCTTTTTTCTCACACGCCGGATGAAAATAAGATTTTTCTTTTATCGGAGCTGTTGGATTATAACTTAATTTACTTATATCATCCGGTGTATTGCAGTAATGACATATTTTTATATATTTTGTTGTGTCATGGTCACATTTTCTACATACATGTCTCCATTCTTTAGTTACTGCTTCTAAATCTATCTGCCCTTCTATGAGTTCTTTTCTTATTTCAACAAGTTCTACTTCCATAGGTGCCTTACATATAGGACATGGGTGAAGAATAATAGTTTTGGGTGCAATATCCATAGGTTTAATCTCCTTAACTTATGGAAGAGTTTTTTATTAATTCAAGATATTATATCATATATCTATTTATAATAAAATATCCCTTTTTTTACTTAAAAAAGGAATTTTATTTTTTTTAAAGAAGATTATTATTTATTGAGATAGTATTTTATAAATATATAATTTAGAGGAAAATTATGGAAGAAAAAATTAAGTTATTAAAAAACAACATCATTTTCTCAGATTTTTCAGAAGAGGAATTGGATAAACTTTCTAATTTTTTTGTGAGAAAGAATTTTTCTGATAAATCTATCATTTTTCGTGAAGGAACTGTAGGAAGAGAACTTTTTTTAATTGAAAACGGGTCAGTGGCAATAACAAAACAGGTTAAAGAAGGAACAGATACTGTAATAGCACGATTTGGTGCAGGAGATTTTTTCGGTGAGCTTACAATGTTTGAAGATTTTACCCGTACAGCTACTGCCAGGGCACAGGGTAAAACATCACTTTTAGTTATTAATCACGATGATTTACTAAATATGCTGGAGAAAGATTCCAAAATGGCTGCAAGATTTTTTATGTCTCTACTTAAAATTTTATCACGGAGAATAAGACAGACCAATCTCTCGCTAAAAGAAGCTATTATATGGGGATTTGAAGCTATGGGGTACAGTGATTAATGATTTTTGAGTGAATAGTGAGTGGTGAGTAGTGAGTGGGAATAATCATTTCACTATTTACTGCTCACCATTCACTAAAGTATTATCATATTTTCCAGACCTGATTTCGCTTCTTTATTACCTGGCTCAATTTCGATAGCTTTATTAAAAGCTCTTACAGAAGCTTTCAAATTTTTCTGTTCACCATATAATCTTCCTAACCTGACATAAACATCTGCAATACCGGGTGACAGGGATAGAATTTTTTCATAATTTTTTATTGCTTCTGATGTGTTTTTACCTTCCTCGTATATTATTGCAAGATTATAATATGCTGACGTTAATTTCGGGTTTAATTCCAATGCTTTTTGATATGATTCTATAGCTTCTTTTGTTTGATTTAATGTTTTATACATATTGCCTATATTGCAGAAAACCATAGGATTGTTACAATTTATCTGGACGGCTTTTTCATATTCCTGGATGGCTTTTTCAGGTTTTTTCTGATTTTTATAGATATTTCCAAGTTTAACATGGACAATATCCAGATTTTTATTCAGTTCCAGTGCTTTATTATACAGTATTATCGCTTCATCTGTTTTCTTTAATTCAGTATAACACTGTGCTACATTACAGTATAATAGAGCTTCATTTTCATTTGACAATAAAGCTTTTTTATAAGCTTCTATAGCTTTTTCTATTTTCCCTTCTTTCTGGTATATTTGCCCTATGTTGAAAAATATACTGATTAATTCCGGATCAAGTTCTGAAGCTTTTTTGTATATTTCAAGGGATTCTTTCCACTGATTCCTGACAAAATAAATATTTCCCAGTTCTACATAAGATTGAGAATGATTTTCATCAAGCTTTATTGTATATTCAAAATATTTCTTTGCTTCGTCCAGATTTCCCAGAAGATAACAGGTTTTTCCTGTATGGTAATTTATTAATGGTACATCTGGATTTATATTAAGGGCATCCATATATTTTCTGAATGCTTCTTCAATAAGTCCCTGTTTCTCATATAATAATCCCAGTCTGTAATAAATATCTGCCACGTTTGGATCCAGCTCAAGCATTCTGTTATATATAGTAATAGCTTTTTCTGTTTGATTGTTATTCTCATAAATTACAGCAAGGTTATTGTAAGCCATTATATTATCAGGTGATAATTTTATTACTTTTTTATAATGACCAGTTGCTTCTTTAATATTATTTTTATTTTTATAGATATTTGCCAGTTCTAAATGTGCTTCAGAAATAGATGGATCTAATTCCAGTGCTTTTTTATATTCTATTATGGCTTTCTCTGAATCACCCTGATTGTTATAAACAGAACCGAGTCCGTAATGGGCAATAGCAAGTTTCGGCTCTGCCTCAATTGCTTTTTTATATTCTTCCATTGCACAGGAGTATTCTTTTTGTTCTTCATGAGCTGCGCCGAGCCTGTAGTAGGCCAGGGCAAACGTCTGATCTACTTCCAGTGCTTTTTTGTACTCTATTATGGCTTTAGCTAATTTTCCCTGGTTTTGATATATAACTCCAAGACTGCAGTGAGCAGAAGCATTTTTAGGATCTAATATGATTACTTCCTGAAATTTTAAAATTGCTTCTTCTTGTCTTCCCAGGGAAGAATATGCTATCCCCAGTCCGTTATGGGCTGAAGCAAGTTCCTGATCAAGTTCTATCGTTTTATTAAAAATTTCTATGGCTTTTTCGAAATCTTCCAGTTTTAAGTATATAGCACCGAGTTTATTATAGGCAGAAACCTTTTCTGGAACCAGGTTTATTATAGTATTTAATATCTCTATTGCTTCTTCTATATTATCAATATTAATAAGACATGTACTTAATATGTCATATGTCGATACGGATCTGGGGAGGATCATTATAACTTTCCGAAATTCTCCTATGGCTTCTTCATATTTTTCCTGATTATAATAAATCATACCAAGATCAAAATGGGCTGAAGCCAGTTTGGGATCCAGGTTTATAGCCTGTAATAGTTCTAACATAGCATCCTGGATATTTCCCTGTTTTACATAAGCTTTTGCTATACTGTTATGGGTTATTGCAGAATCGGGATTAATTTTTAAAGCTTTATTGAAGTATTCCATACCTTTTTCCGGATTATTTTCATTGAGAGCAATATTGCCGAGTCCTACGAGGGAATAGATATCTTCAGAATCTATTTTCAATGCTTTTTTATGGTATTTTTTTGCTTCTTCATATTTACCTAATTTACAGCATGTATTTCCGAATGCATTAAGACTATATATATCTTTTTGCATAGCTTTGACAGACTTTTCAAATTCTTCTATGGCTTTTTCAAAATTTTCTTCTTTATAATATATATTCCCCAGATTATAATGAACTTCACCTTCTGTAGGATCTATACTTAAAGCCCTTTCGTAATTTTTTATAGCCATATCAATCTGTTCTTTATGCTGGTAAATTCTGCCAAGTCGGAACAGAGCTGTTGTGTCTTCTTTGCCACTGGCAATTATTTTCTGATATTTTATAAGTTCTTCATCAAGATTGTATAGATTGGGATTATAGAAGGATGCCGACTTTTTTTTCCGTGGAACCAGGTCACGTAATTTGTCAAACATTTAGTAAATCCTTTCTTGTTTCTTGATGAAAATATGTTAAATAATTCAATAAAATTAAGAAAAATCCTCTTTTGTCTGTAAAAAGAATGGTCTGTAGATTTTTACGTGAATTGATAATTTAAAGGTATAGGAATTTATATGAGAATCGTAACGCGTTACGCGTCATCTTTCACGAATATTATATTCTTTAATTCTTCTATAAAGGGTCTGGCGACTTATACCGAGCATTCTCGATGCCCTGCATTTATTTCCTTCAGATTTTACGAGTGTTTCAATTATGGTACCACGGTTATCCCAGTTATTTTCTCCATTACTATTTAACATATCTCTAAAATCTTCAGGCAAATCTTCAGGTAATATAAGAGAATTACGGCATAAGATACAGGCATGTTCAAGTGCATGTTCCAGTTCTCTTATATTACCGGGCCAGTTGTATTTCATAAAAAGTCTTTCTACTTCTTCTGATATATGTGTAATATGTTTATTAAACCTGTTATTAAATTTCCTGAGAAAATGTAATATTAATAATGGAATATCTTCTTTTCTTTCTCTGAGAGGCGGTACTTTAATTTCTATCACTTTAAGACGATAGTAAAGATCTTCACGAAAGGTTCCGTTTCTTACTTTTTCTTTTAAATCCTGATTTGTAGCAGCAATAATAAGGACGTCTACTTTAATAGTTTTATTATCTCCAACCCTTTCAAATTCATAATTTTCCAGGACTCTTAAAAGATGTAACTGAACAGAAGGAGAAATATCTCCTATTTCATCCAGAAAAATTGTTCCACCATGGGCCATTTCGAATCGACCGATTTTATCCCTGAAAGCTCCAGTAAAGGAACCTTTTACATGACCAAAAAGCTCACTTTCAAGCAAGTTTTCAGATAAAGAAGAACAGTTTACCCTTACAAAAGGTTTACTACTTCTCTCTCCTTTATAATGAATAGCTTCTGCCACGAGCTCTTTTCCTGTACCACTTTCTCCAGTTACAAGGACTGTGGTCTGAACAGAAGAAAGAGCTTCTATAAGGGAATAAATCTTCTGTATTTTTTCACTTTCACCTGTTATATTATGGAAAGCCTGTCTTGCTTCCAATTTTTTCTCCAGTTCAGCCACATGGGTTTCATCTCTTATTACTATAATTACACCTGAACATATACCATCTGGATCTATAAGGGGAGCAGTATTAAGAGTCAAAATTTTCTTATCCTTCACTTCAATACGATTTATCTTAACAGGTTGTTTCTTTATCAGAGTATCCTTTAATATATTGATAAACCTGTCACCCTTAATAAAAGAAGAAAAAGGTTTACCTATAATGTCACGGGAAAAACCAAATATTTTTTCTATAGAAGGATTGATTTCTGTTATATTCATATCTTTATCTACCGTAATTATTCCTTCTTCAAGACAGCTAAAAATTGTTTCCACGTTGGAACGATATTTCTCTTTCTCCTTATTAAGTGCCTGTTCTTTCATTGTTATATCAAGGTGGTGTTTATAAAGTGCTATTTCTATAGTCATATGAAGTATTTTTTCATCGAAAGGTTTAATAATGTATCCGAAAGGTGCTGTTAATTTTGCTCTTTCAAAGGTTTTTTTATCTTCATAGGCAGTAATATATATTACAGGTATATTATAAAATCCGGTTAATTTTTCAGCAACTTCTATTCCATCCATAGGACCTTTTAACCTGACATCCATAAGGACTAAAGATGGTTTTTCTTCCAAGATTTTCTGCAGTGCTTTTTCCCCTGAAGAGACTGTACCAATTACCTTATAACCAAGATTACTTAACATTTTTTTCATAGTCATTGCTACAATTTTTTCATCTTCCACTATTAAAATTTTTATTTTCATCTAATTAATAACCTCATAAGGCATAATAACAAAGAAGATAAACCATTAGTCATAAGGAATATTTAAAAGATACTATAATTCGTGAAAAGTCATATATTTAATTATCGTCACATCAGTATAAGATCTTTAAAGAATAATAACAATATAAATTATTAAATAATTGTAAGCGTTCAGCAGTTAGCTATCAGCTATCAGCTAAAGATTACAGGCTCTGATTATATAAATAGTCTAAAAAAATAATATTTAATGACATTTACTATGTAATTCTAATAAAAGCTGACTGCTCACTGCTGATAGCTGAACGCTTACAAATAATTTAAGGGTATAGGAATGTTCATTTTTAATGGCGAAAAATAAGGCTTTAGATGACAATTAAGAAGAGGTAGTTTATCTAAATAATATTGTGCCATGGTACAAAAAATGTAACTCCTATAGTGTAACTTGGTACAGTTTTTTATACATGTTAAACAATCCTCTCCAAAGGTTCTCATAGATTTATTTCTCTGTAAATAGAAGATGTATAACAGCCATGACCGGCCTGTCACAACGAAGAATGAGAACTATCCTCTCTTCACCCTTCACCATTCACGATTCTCATATAATTATTTTTGTATCTACTGGCACGTAACCTGCTTTATAATTTTAAATATATGGGATGTTAATTTCTTTCATAATTCTCGCGTTACGCGTTACGCATCACTATAATAAAAAATATAAGGAGGGTCTTACATGCTGAGTAATATTAAAATAGGCAGAAAGCTTATAGGTGGATTTTTGATAGTATCTTTTATATCCGCTCTTATAGGTATTATTGGAACGGTGAATATTTATACCATTGCCAAAAATAATACACATTTATATGAGAATACTACTGTTCCAATATCAGAATTACTCAATGTATCCGTAGCTTTTCAGCTTGTCAGAATTAATATGATAGAAATGATTAATGCCAATAATCAGGAAGATATAAAAAAATATGGAGATGAAATACCGGAGCTTTCTGCAGAAATAACAAAAAATATAGAGGATTTTGAAAAAAGGATTTTATCTGATGAAGATTTGAAAAAGGCCAATGAAGAATTCGGTGAATCAAGAAAAATTTACAGAGCACATCTCAATACTATGAGAGAACTTGCAACGGCAAATAAAGATGCAGAAGCTATGGCATTACTCAGAGGAGATGCCTATAAATCTGCCATGACAGAACAGGATACAATAAATAAACTTGTGGTTATTATGATTGATAAGGGTAAAGAAGCATCGAAAAATAATGTAGCTATAGCCCGTAATTCAATGATTATGATGGTATGTATCATAATTATGGGTATGGTCATTGCAATAGGTCTGGCTATCTATTTCGGTAAGAATATTGGCACCATAATAAATGATTTATTAAGTGAAATAAATTATCTCTCGGCTTCTGCTGTTTCCGGAAAACTTGATGCCCGTGGCAATGCTGAAAAAATTAATTTTGAATTCAGACCTGTAGTAGAAGGGTTTAATAATACTCTTGATGCAGTAATAGGCCCTCTGAATGTGGCAGCAGAATATGTTGACCGTATCAGCAAGGGAGATATTCCTCCGAAGATTACAGATAAATATAATGGTGACTTTAATGAAATAAAAAATAATCTCAATACATGTGTTGATGCTATAAATGCCCTTGTATCGGATGCGAATATGCTCTCAAAAGCTGCAATGGAAGGGAAACTGGATATAAGAGCAGATGGAGGAAGACACAGCGGGGATTTCAAGAAGATTATAAATGGAGTGAATGGCACTCTTGACGCAGTAATAGGTCCTTTAAATATGGCAGCAGAATATGTTGACCGTATCAGCAAGGGTGACATTCCTCCAAGGATTATAGATAACTATTACGGTGATTTTAATGAAATAAAAAATAATCTGAATGAACTCATTGATTCTTTAAACAATGTATCCTATATAGCAGGGGAGATTGCAGAAGGAAACCTGAAAGTTGAAGTAATTCCAAGGTCCGGAGAAGATACTCTTATGAAGAGATTAAAAGAAATGGTTTCTTATCTGCAGGAGATTGCTGCAATTACCAATGATCTGGCCGGTGGTAACCTTATGGTTAAGGTAAATATGAGATCAGAAAAAGATATGCTTATGAAATCTCTTGACGAAATGATTACAAACCTCAGAGATG
>CALARM010000448.1 GCA_937888925.1 uncultured Synergistia bacterium
GTAAGCCTGTTACACTTCAGGAAAATGATTTTATACTGCTCTGCAGTGACGGATTGTCAAATGTTCTGGAAGAAGAAACAGATATACTGGGAACTGTGAAAAAACATAATAATAACCTGCAACTAATAGTGAGTGAACTGATAGAACTGGCAAATTTAAGAGAAACAGATGATAACGCTACAATAATATGTGCTTCCATAGAGGCAAAGGATCTGGATTTTTCCCGTAACATACCGGCTTGGGTGAAAAAATCTGTTCCTAAAAAGGCAAAACAGACAAAAGTCCCTACTGTAACACTGTCACCGCCTGTAATTCTCTGCCATTATTGTGGCCATAAAAATTTCCTGGGTGATCTGAACTGTTCTTCGTGCGGAAAATCTCAGACATTCATCGTAAGAAAACCTGAAATAATAATTATTGATGGCCCTGATAAAGGCAAAAGCCTTGTAATGGAACATGATGAAATATATATAGGAAGAGAAGAAGATTGTAATGATCTGGTCATACATGAATCTCATGGAAGAGAGTTTATCTCCAGAAAACATTTGAAAATATTTAAATTCTGTGAAGAATACTGGATTGAAGATCTTATGAGCTCAAATGGTACAAAGATAAGAGGACAGCAGATACGTGGAAAAAAACTTAAACTTATGGATAGAGATTTGATTGTTCTGGGGATGAACACACTGGAATTCAGACTGTAAATGAAATTATCTGTCACACGTCATGCACCACGTGTCTCTGGATAAAGATTATCTGCCACGCGTCACGGGTCACGCGTCACGCGTTACGAATTACGAAAGGATAATTCATATGAAAGAAATACTTAACAAAATAAAAGGTTATTTTAATTTTACACAGAGCCTTGTTATTACATATATAATTTATGCATTAAAAACTCTCCTCCTGATTATGATATTCGGGATAGGTGTGGAATCTGTCATGGACGGGTGGTTCTATAGCAGTTATTTTTCCTGGAAGGCCGGTATTACAGCGGCAACTGCAATTATGATAATTGTTATATTCATCCTCTGGAAAGCTACTAATTTTGCAGAAAAATGGACAATAGCAATTACATTTCCAATAGTATTTTTAATAATAGGAACTATTATTTACGGAGTAGACAATGAAGGCGGACCTTTTATATTCAGACAGGGCAACCCGAGGCTTATAAGCATACTATTTATATTTATAGCTCTTGCTGACACTATAATGATTACGGCAACATATAAAATAAATGGTATAATTAAAATGTTAATATTAATCATGTTGATTCTTACCGTGGCAGGTTTTTCCATACCTATATTTCTTGGACAGAATCTTCAACAGGCCCTTCAGGGACAGGCCTCTTCTTTGCTGGGTTCACTGCCTTTTTTTCTCAGGCCTACTTTTCTCGGATTATTTTTATTTTTTCCGTTTGTAATATTTATTATTATATGGCAAATAGTAAAGACTGCTAAAGCATCAGACGAAGAGAAGTTAAACAGAATAAGCACTGTATATCCTCTTATACCTTCATTACTATTGCTTATAGTAGGAGTCAGGACTTTGATCTTCAGTGCTCCTGTGGAAAAGATATTTTCTCCTGAAGAATTTGAAGGTAAAAGAGGTAGAGCCAATATAGCATGTCATGCCCAGGGGGGGCATATAGTAAGTTTTTCAAGCCAGAAAAATTTTTATGATAATGCTGTGTTTAATTTATTGGATGGGGATATATGGAACAAAAACTGGCAATCAGCCGACAGTGCTCCTTTCCCTCATGAAATTATTATAGCTCTTCCTGCTTCCAATATACATAAAATAGATCAGGTAATAATCTATAATTCACCCCAGAATGATACTTCGGCAGTAAAAGATGTGGAAATTTGTATATCTCCTGATAAATCTGATAAATTTACTTCTATGGGGACATTACGGTGTAAACAAACTTCTGCACCGCAGGTGATGAAATTTAAAAAAGAACTATCAGTAAAATTTGTCAAAATTAGAATAATCTCAAACTGGGGCAATTCTACGTCAACATCAATGAAAGAAGTTGAAATATCAGGCTCTGAAACTCAATCTCTTGAAATTAATCCTCTTAAAGGGAATTTAATGAGCGAAAAATCAGGTGTAAGGCCTGTAAGTTATGCAAAAAATAAAGAGATAATAGAAAACCTTCCTTTCAGAGAAAAAAATTCTAATATAGACTCAACGGTTGCTTTTCAGATTAATCCGGAAAACCTGCCCGTAGAAATAACCTTTAATTTACCTGAAAGTAAAACTTATATTGTCGATAATTTAAGATTACACTTTTTTCCATCCGAAAATAAACCGGGGGCAAATATGACAGAGGTAAGAGAGTTTGAAATATTACTTTCCCCTGACAGCCCTGTAGATGGTTTTATCTCAATGGGCCGTTACCTTTGCTCGGCAGGTAAGACAGAACAAAGTTTTTCATTTTTACCGCAAAAAGCAAAATATATAAAGATAAAATTTATCTCAGGCATAGATAAAGATAAAACGGTTGTCATTCAGGATCTGGAATTATACCAGCCATTAGTAAAACGTAATGAAGTACAGGAAGAAGAAAAATATCAATCAGGACTTAAAGGTTTTTATTTTTTAGATAAGAATTGCAGAGACTTTTTCCGGGAGAAAGTAGATTTTAATATAGATTTTAACTGGGGTATAAAGAGTCCGATTACAGGTATGGGCAGTAAAAACTACTGTATATACTGGGAAGGTAAACTCTATGTTCCGGAAAACGGATACTATGAAATAGGTGTAAAAGCAGTCAACGGTTTTCAATTATATATAGATAATCAATGTTTAATTCAGAAATGGAACGGAGTAGATTCCACGATGGAACAGTGGATAACAAATAAATTCAGACTTGTAAAAGGTGGTTACAATATAAAATTAAACTACTATCATAAACAGGGTGATCAGGGGCTTGTAACACTTGCCTGGAAAAAACCCGGTGACACTGATTTACAGGTGATAGATAGAAAATACCTGGGTCATAAAATAACGGAAGGAAAAGAAATAAAAACGCCAAGGCAGGCAGTTCAGCTTGGTCTGGACTGGCTTGGAGAGAATATGTTAGAATGGCAGGATAAAAATAAATGTTATTCCTGTCATGCCCAGCCTCATGTAATTATTGGATTTGCTGCAGGGGATAAAAATGACTATAAATATAATATGAAAGCAACTATGTCTGTAATGGATCTATTGAAAAGCGGCATAAATAAAGATGGATCCCTGGCATTCCCTCAGGCAGAATCACTTACTGCTCTCCAGTTTGTTGCTATTGCTATGGCAAATTATAATAAATATATGGGTGATGAAGGGTTAGACGAACTTATGAGAATTTCTAATTTCCTTGTGGCAAAACAAATGCCTGCAGGAAACTGGAAAAATGATAATTCGGAACCACCGGTACAGCAGGGAGATATAATGTGCACTACAAATGCACTTCTGACACTACTTCAGATCTTTAAAAAGACAGGAGATGAAACTGTCAGCCCGAGTATACAGAAAGCGAGTGCATGGATTGAAAAAGCAGTTCCTGTTACGACACAGGATATGGCTTTTCAGATTATAGGTTTATCTTCCTACCCTTCTCCTGATTCAAAACGAATTATAGATAATGATATAAAGAAACTTTATACCATGCAAAATGAAGACGGAGGATGGGGTGAATTAGAAGACTCAAAGAGCAACTGCTTCTCGACAGGAGAGGTGTTATATGCTCTAAAACTGTCAGGTGTAAAGTTATCCAATACGAATTTCTCTAAAGGTATTAAATATTTAACAGAGAATCAAAATGTATTTGGCTCATGGCCATCAGAGAATACACAGTCCAGGCGCCCTTCCGAAATAGGTCCTACCGTATGGGCAATTATGGCCCTGGCCAATACTTACGAGTCTCTTATCATAAGTATAATAAATCCTGAAAATGACCAGACTTTTGCACCTAAAGATGTGGAAGAAACCTATCCTATAGAAACAAAAATTTATAGTTCTTCTAATTCAAAAATCAAGGAGGTAGAATTTTTTATAGATGATAAATCTATTGGTATAGTAGAGAATTCACCTTATAAATTAAACTGGAAACCAATGAGTTATTCCGGCGGAAAACATAATATAATGGTCATAGCACGTGATACTGAAGGTAAAGAATCTTCTGATATAAAATCAATATTCCTGGATAAAGCATTGAAGATAGAATTTGTAAATCCTCAGGAAGGTAATATTTCTAAACCGCAGATAAAGATAGAAGTAAAAATAGAAAATAAGATTAATTCTCCTGTCACAAAAGTGGCATATTATCTGGATGATAAGTTAATACAGGAGGCGACTAAAGAACCGTATGATATTACATGGAATACGATTGGTGTCACTAACGGACGTCATGTGTTAAAAGCCAGAGTATTTAATAAACTTGGAGATACTTCTACATCAGAAAAAAGTGTTATGGTAGATAGAAAGCTTGAAATAACACTGAAAAAACCATTACAGGGTGAGATTGTGAATGATAAATTAGAGTTTTCTTCAAATATATTAAATAGTTCCGGTTCTCCTGTTACAAGAGTGGATTATTATCTTGGTGAAAAACTACTGGGTTATTCAAAAGACGGAAAATATTATAATTATACGTGGCCTGTTAAAGGTGTTAAAGATGGAGATTATACCATAAAAGCCGTAGTACACAATGAACTCGGGGAAAGCGCTTCTGTAGAGAGTAATATCTCTATTGCTATTTCTTTACAAATATTTCTTCAGAATATTCGTGCCGGTGATATAGTTACAGGAAAAAAAGAGCTTAACTGTAAAATAATTAACAAGTCAAGGGTACCTATTTCTGATATTATATATTATCTGGATGAAAAGATTATAGGTAAATCCGTTAAACCACCTTATAAAATTGTCTGGGATACAAATGAATATGCCAGCGGAGATTATACCCTGAAGGTTGTTGCAAACTCCAGAACAGGTGCAAAATCACATTCTCAGATAAAGATAAAGTTAGAACATCCGATTATAAATTCTTTTTATGCTACCATATTGAATGAAGAAGGAAAATATGTACCAAAGATGCAGAAAGATAATTTTATAGTTGAAGAGAACGGCATTCAGCAGAATTCCTTTAATGTGAATATATGTAATGACAGCACGCCGACTTCTTATGGTGTTATGATAGATACAGGGCAGAAAATGAGAGATTATTTCCCGGAACTTACACCATCAATACAGAAATTCCTTGATTCTATAAAACGTGGCAGTGATTCATCTGTTGTTGCATTTTCAGATTCTGTAGTAAAAAAGACGGAGCTTTCACGTGATAAAAAAGATGTCCGGAAAATATTATCTGCTGTTAAAGACTCACGAGGCTCTGCCATATATGACTCAACAATGGAAACTATAAGGATATTAAAGAAATCTGAGAAAAGAAAAGTTGTAATATTATTTACGGCAAATGTAGATGAGAATGTCGAAGGAACCGGGCCGGCCAGTAAATATAAACTTGAAGATGTATTAAGAGAAGCAAGTAATAATAATTGCCTGATATATATTGTTGCCATAGGCCCATGGGCAGATCAATATCTCCTTATAGATCTCTGTGACGGTACAGGTGGTAGATTTTATGCTGCTCCGGACACTAAAAGTATTTACGATTTAATGAAGAGCATAGCCTTTGATCTGACCTATATGTATAATATAACATATAAATCCTTAAATCTGACGAGAGATGGTAAATGGAGAGATGTAAAAGTCACTATTAAAGATCAGCCGGCTTATATAATAAATTTCCGTAAAGGTTATTACGGCCCAAGATATTGAAGTCAGGAGGAATGGGAGCCTTCCTTTAATGCCGAGACAGGTAAGTTCTTACCCATTTAAAATTTAATGCCATGCGAGCAATTTGCTTAAAGTTGAGTGTTGAGAGTTGATGGTTGAAAACTTTAAACTATCGGCTCTCAACTCTCAACTATTTTATCCGGAGTGGTAATTAGATTATTAAAATGGTAAGCCCGGTACATCAGGCCTGGGTATCTTTTGAATAAAGTAATTTTTTATTTTATTTCTCACCCTTCCTTTTATTTCATCGGGCCTCATGTCTATCAGATTAATATATTCATCCATGTGATGGAGTTCCCTGTCAGGAGTAACAAATACCGATGTGTTTGCCCCTATGGTATTTAATATCCTTTTTCTGTCTTCTGAAGATAATTCTACCTTTCCTTCGTGAACACTCACTACAGTAATGGTTTTTTCTATATCTTCTTCCCGGACTTTTTCTCTATCCTCTTCTTTTCCCTTATAATCTTCATCAACATAAACATTCATCTGGAACTGTGTACCTCTTACACTTGCCACAGATGTAGGTGCTTCAACTTCATAATCCTGTTCTTTGCCGGTAATTTTATTCACAAAAACTGAAATAGTTCCAAGAATAATTTTAAAAATAGAATGATTTTTATTATCTTCTGTTACAAGGGTTTTGATCTGAAATGTTGTATTTGCCTGTATATGAATAAGGCTTCCATCAGAGAATTCCAGGTGGGCCAGAGATTCGTCACCTGTCTGTATAATATCTCCCGAACCTGTTATTTCACTCTTTCCATTCTGAACATGTATAACCTGTCCGTTCCTCTCAAGTTTCACAGAACCTTTATCATTGAATAGATTACCTTTTAAAGTTTCTGCTCCGTAAGAAAAATTTATTAAAGACAGGAAAAGAAATAAAGAAATAGATATAATCGATTTGAACATGATAATCACCCTTTCTTTTTTATTACTGAAACAGATATATTTATATAGTGTATTTTAGAACGTATTAGAATTTGGTCGTGACGCATCACGCGTTTAATACCTGCCCATCATGGATTACACATTACAAGGTTATTAACTATATTATATATTACAGAAAATATGCCATAAAAGCAATATAATCTATTTTATAATTGTATATTATGTTATAATTTATAGTGTATTTCATAACTTATTAGAATTTAAGTGGTCGTGACGGGTGATGCGTTATGCGTCACGGCTTTAATACCTTCGCATTACGCATTACGAGGTTATTAATTATGGATATGTTAAGTAATGATAATCTTAATTTATTTAAAGAACTTGTAACTCTTACCTATGGTACAAAAGAAGACATAGATAAGAGATCAAAAGAGAAAAGGTTATATTCTATAATCATAATAAAACCTGTAGAGCAGATAAACGATACTATTATAGAACATTATTCTATGGAACTTAAAGGAATAGGCATATACAATTCTACATGGGACGAAACACTCTGGGCCTTCAGAGCTACCGTAATCGGTACAGATATACAAAAAATAAAAGAAAAAGGCTTTATTGTTCTCCTGGACAGAAAAATAGAAATTTTTTCTCTTTCGTCACCACCATAATATACTCTTAAATACAAGTCCTACGAATCTCAGGGGATCTTTTATAGGATCCATCTTACTTTTCTCGTCTCCATAGATTGTTTTCACAGGAACTGCCCCTATTTTATATCCTCTTCTTCCTGCCCTTATAAGAAATTCACTTTCCAGATTAAATCTGTTAGAAATAAGAGACATATTCTTTAAAACCTTTTGTTTTATGACTCTGTACCCTGATTGACTATCCTTTATCCATGTAAAAGCAAGAATACTTACAATCAGAGAACAACTGAAATTTGTGAAGATTCTGATGAGAGGCATACCTGTACCAAGTTTACTTCTTGTGCCTATAATTATATCATAAAAAGCAAGACCTCTGAGTAATTCCGGTATTTCCTGCGGATCATGCTGCCCGTCACCGTCTATGGTAACTATAGCATCATACCGGTTTTCTATAAAATAAGAAAATCCGGTTCTCAGAGCACCGCCTTTACCTTTATTTTTATCATGTCTTATATATATGGCATCTGTTTTTTTAACTTCTTCGGAAGTCCTGTCTGTTGAACAATCATCAACTACAAGCACTTTGTCTACATATTTCTTTGTACCTTCAATTACTTCTCTTATATGCCTCTCTTCATTATAAGCACATATGATAGCAAGTATTTTTTCGCAATTTTTTTTGTTCATAATCAAGCTTTCTATAGAATAATTTACTTAGAAAAAGAATTATATCATATTTTTTTCTTTGAGTAAATTTATATGAGAATCGTAACGCATAACGCGTAAAGCGTGACGGGAGGAACAAATTCTCATACGTCGTTGTGACCGAAACGGTCATGGCCATTAGTGAAAAATGAGTAAGTAAGTGAATTTTAGTTTTTTCACTTTTCACTTTTCACTATTGAATAAAGGAAAAATAACTGTTAATATAGAATTAAGTAATAAATAATTACTAATGTAAAAATCCTCGCGTCACGCGTTACGCGTTACGAAACAGAAAAAGGGGGGAATACCCGGCTATAAACCGGGATAAGATATGGAATGTCCTAAATGTAAACAGGAATATGGTGATATGATAACCATATGTCCTATGTGTTTTATTGAGATTGCTCAGCCGGTATCACCTTCTACCGCAAGGAACAGGAGAGGGAAAAAAGAAAGACCTTCAGACAGTGGCAGTAAAAGTAAAGGATTGCTTGGCAGTTCTTTTTCAAGCTGGTTCGGAAGCAGAACACAGGAGCCTGCTCCCAAACAGGAGAAAAAAAGAAGTCATGAACATAAATTTACAAAATCAAGTGCTGCAGATTATGCCTCTTTTTCGATAGATACAGGTGTAACGGAAATGCCGGGGGTTGAAACCTTTCAGATTACTTCCCCGTCTCAGAGTTTTACCACTGAACCTGTTAATATTATGACAGATAATTCTTTTTCTGATAAAAGTGAGCCTACTATAATGGATAAGCCTGTGGAAACAATGATTCCTTCCACGGTATCTGCTCCGACTTATGAAGCACCTGTAAGGGGAACAGCAACCAGAGGCAGCCCTTCAAGGGAGCAACTGGCCCAGGAGCACTACAGCAAAGGCTATGAATATGAAAAACAGAACAGGCTAAAAGAAGCACTTGCAGAATACGGACAGGCTATAGCCTTTAATCCTAAATGGCCTGAACCTTATTACAGATGTGGCCTCATACTGGTTAAGAATAAAGATTACAATACTGCGTTACAGAAGCTTCATGATGCTGTTAAACTTGATCCTGCAAATGCAGATGCCCATTATCAGATTGGGAAAATTTATGTAGATAGAAACTTTAAAGAAGATGCGGAAAAATATTTGAAACTGGCTTTGAGTAAAAATCCTAAATTAAGTGCTGCAAAGAATTTACTCGAAAGTCTCTATGGGAAAGTATCATCTGTTACTCAGAAATCATGCCCGAAATGTAATTCTCTCCAGAGTAACAGAGCCA
>CALARM010000449.1 GCA_937888925.1 uncultured Synergistia bacterium
TTGAATTAAGAGTGTGATAAAATTGTTTTATTTCTTCTTCTGCTTTTTTTCTTTCCGTTATGTCATCATAAACTCCGAGTATTCCATAGACCTGTCCTTCTTTATCGGTAAGAGGTATTTTGGTAGTATCAATAATAATCCTTTTACCGTCTGATTGTTGAAGTGGTTCTATGATATGTCTTTTTATAATGTTTTTTCCCATAACTTCAAGGTCATCTTTTATATAGGTTTTTGCTTCATCAACCGGCCATGGAAGATCAAAATCCGTTTTCCCTTTTATTTCTTCTGTATTATTTATGCCGACTGCTTCGGCAAAGACCTGATTGCATCCCAGATATACACTCTGTCTATCCTTCCAGAATATAGATTGAGGTATAGAATTCATTATACTGGAAAGCATTGCCCTGTTTTCTCTGAGTTCTTCTTCAACTTTTTTTCTCTCAAGAATCTCTTTTGCCAGCTGTATATTACCGTAACTGAGAGTTGAAATCACTTCTATTAATTTTACATAGAAATCCATTACCGTATTGACTCTGTCTTTACTCCACCTGGGTACTCTATCAAGGGCAGAAATATATTCATCTCTATTAAACCCGTATTTTTTAGCCTGTCTGGTGAATAAATCATAATCAGGTTTTTCATCATCATAGAAAAACTGTCCCAGAAAAAGATTTCCCCGATGTTTACCTCCTATAATGATAGGAGTAACTATGTCCCACATATTATTTTTACATTTATAGGCAAGGTACTGTCCCTTTTTTACATTCTCCGTGAGATAACAATCGCTTTCTATACAGTTTTTCTGTGTCTCAGGGTGAATACGATGGAATTTTGTACATATATCCTGCCAGCCTGTTCCGACAAAAATATTTCCTTTTAAGTCAATAATACCGACTCCTGTTCCGGTGAGTTTATAAAAATTATTCATAAGCAGTTGTATCTCGGCTGCTTCTATAATATTTTTTAATCCTTCTCCTTCGATTTCATAATCAGATGATAGAATATTTGTTAATTTTAAATGCAGTTTTTCTTCATTTGATTTCATTACATTCTCCCTTTAATTTTTTTTATTTCCTGAATAGTTGCAGATCAGGTTATCAAAAATAGTTAAAAAGCTTTTCTATGAAAAGAGAATAGAAGAGTAAAGCCATCCATCCATCCCAGAGAGTAAGTTCTCTGTCATGAGCTATAATAACAAATATACCTGTAGCCATTAACATAACAGGCAGTCCCAGGGTTAATATAGTTGAACTTACAGGAAGATTTCCAAAAAGAGCAGGAATACCCATGACGGCAAAGGTATTGAATATATTTGAACCAAGAATACTTCCGACAACTATGTCAAAATTTCCTTTTTTACCTGCAGAAATATTTACCATAAGTTCCGGTAAAGATGTGCCAATTGCTACGGCACTGGTAGCTATAATTTCTTTACCGATATTAAAGATTTCCGAGAGTTTTATAACAGAATCAACAGTGTATTTTGCTCCCAGATAAATAAAAAAGCCGCTTATAAGTAATATAATAAAATTTTTTACAGGTATTTTTACAGGAGATTTTTTCTGACTTTCTTCCAGGAGAGTCAATGTATGGCACAGAGAAAAACTGTTTTCTATAATCTGTAAGAATTTGTCTTTAAAATCTTCATGACCTTTGAAATAGATAATATGACCGAAACAGGATGATTTTATGTCAGAACAGGATTTACTGTGAATATTTTTTTGGAGGAAATTTTTTATATTTATTTTTGTTAAAAAATCAGCAAATTTTCTATCTTTTCCAAGAAGTTTTTGTAATCTTTCTTTCTCACAACCTGTTTTAAAATAAAGCAGTCTCTCGAAGAAATTCAGATTTTCTAAACCTTCTGAAATTTTTTTTAATTTTTGCTCCAGAAGTTTTGAATGATTTAATGAATCCTGTTTTTCTTTTGACAGGTTTGTTGCAGTATAGGAAAGATATATAACAAGGCCTCCAATACATATAAGAGCTTCATATAGATTAAAAACTCCGTCCCATACTGTTACTGTAAATAAAAAAGCTGAAAATACAAGTAAAGGTATATCGACCTTTCCTATTTCATAATTGATATTTATTTTTTTACTTATTATGACTGTAATACCGAGTATAAGAAATATATTGGTTATATTGGAACCGGTAACATTTCCTGCCACTATTTCAGGTGAGCCTTCCAATACTGCAATAATAGAGGAAGCAAGTTCAGGTAATGATGTTCCTGCCGCTACAAGGCTTATGCCTATTATAAAAGGAGATATGCCGAGAGAAAGTCCTATTTTTTCTGCAGAATCCACAAATGAGGAAGAACTTTTTATTAAAACCATAAGACTTGCTATAAATACTATTATCCATATAATCATTTTATAAAACCTTGTCAGAACTCACTGTTTTCCTGCAGTATTGCTCAATGGCTGACCTGTTTAGATGGTTCAGGTCTATTGCTTTCTGAAAATATTTTTCCCTTCTTCTGTCTTTTCAACTATATTCCGTTCTGCCAGTTCTTCTCCTTTTTTTATCAGTTCTTCTGACGTTTCTGCCAGTACAGGCATGAGTATTAAGAAAAATAGAAGCGGTAATATTTTTATCAGATTCACGATGGGTAATCCTTTATAAAATAATCTCATCGAGAGATCTTTTGGGCACATGGTGTGTCCCATCACTGTCACGCCAGTATTTTATATCTTCACTGATTGCATCAATTACAACTGTTTCTTTCGGTTTACCGAGAGCCAGAACCAGGAGT
>CALARM010000450.1 GCA_937888925.1 uncultured Synergistia bacterium
ATCAGGTAGCAGTAATTATGTTAATGCCTAAAAGAGTAAAATACAGAAAAGTTCAGAGAGGCAAAATGAGAGGCAAAGCCTACAGGGGCAGTGACATACATTTCGGGGATTTCGGATTGCAGGCTATGGAACCATGCTGGGTAACAGACCGTCAGATAGAAGCAGCCCGTATCGCTATGACAAGACACATAAAAAGAGGCGGTAAAGTCTGGATAAGAATTTTCCCTGATAAGTCTGTTACGAAAAAACCTGCAGAAACTCGTATGGGAAGCGGTAAAGGCTCCCCCGAATACTGGGTATCTGTAGTAAAGCCGGGAAGGATACTCTTTGAACTGGCAGGAGTTAATGAAGAACTTGCCAGAGAGGCTATGAGACTGGCTGCTTTCAAGCTGCCGCTCAAAACCAGATTTGTAGCAAGAGAACAATAGGGTGGTGTATGTTATGAAAAGAAAACAGTTAATTGAAAAATTAAGAGAATCTCATAACCTGGAACTTGAACAGAAACTAAAAGAACACAAGGAAGAATTATTCAGTTTGAAATTTCAAGTTGCTACAGGACATTTAGAAGATACAAGCAGAATCAAGGCAATCAAAAGGAATATATCAAGAATTAAAACAATTCTTCATTCCAGAGAGATGCATCTTGAAGAGGTTCCTGCAAGTGCAAGTTAGTAGAGGAGGTTTGGTATGAGTCAGGGTAGACGAAAGATACGACTCGGTAAAGTCGTAAGTAATAAAATGGATAAATCTGTTGTAGTAGTGTCTGAATCTTTGATTGCCCATCCTATATATAAAAAGAGGATCAAGAGAAGTAAAAAATTTACAGCCCATGACGAACAAAACCAGTGTAATATTGGTGATATAGTCAGGATAGAGGAAACCCGCCCTTTAAGCAAGACAAAATGCTGGAGGGTTGTTGAAGTAGTAGAAAAGGTGAAATAATTGTGTATTCTGGAGGGGTATTTTTATGATACAACAAATGACTAGATTGAATGTGGCTGATAATTCCGGTGCCCGTATTATAATGTGTATAGGAATTCCAAAGAATTCACTTCATCGCTATGCAGGTGTGGGAGATGTAATTACTGCTTCTGTAAAAGAAGCAACTCCGGGAGCACCTGTAAAGAAAAAAGATGTAGTAAAAGCCGTTATAGTTCGGACAAAAAAGAAGTATCGCCGTGAAGATGGGTCATATATAAGATTTGATGATAATGCAGCAGTACTTGTTGATCATCAGATGAATCCTAAAGGAACCAGAATTTTTGGACCGGTGGCAAGAGAATTGAGAGCAAAAGACTTTATGAAAATAGTGTCTCTGGCTCCGGAAGTTCTTTAGAAGTTCTGAAACGGAAAGAGGGTAATATCTTTGAAACAAAATGTAAAAAAAGGTGACATGGTTATTGTTATAGCAGGTGACGATAAAGGGAAAAAAGGAAAAGTTCTCAAAGTTTTTCCTAAAAAGCAGAGAGCAATAGTAGAGGGTCTTAATATAGTAAAAAAACATGTTAAAGCCCGTCCTCCCAAGGTGCCACAGGGTGGTATTATAGAGGAATCTGCACCCATTCATATGTCCAATCTTAAACTTGCTAAATCTGAAGGATAAGGAGGTGCCTTGTGACCAGAATAAAAGAGAAATACTTAAAAGAAATAGTGCCATCTCTTATGAAGACCTTTTCTTATTCTAATATTATGCAGGTTCCGAAACTTCATAAAGTAGTTTTAAATATGGGTGTCGGCGAAGCTATTCAGACCCCTAAATTACTGGATGCAGCAGTACAGGAACTGGGGCTTATCGCAGCCCAGCGCCCTGTAGTATGTAAGGCAACAAAATCTGTATCTGCTTTTAAATTGAGAGAAGGTATGTCTATAGGATGTAAAGTTACTTTGAGAGGAGAGCGTATGGAAGCTTTTCTTGAGAAGTTAATTCATATCGCTTTACCCCGTATCAGAGATTTTCGTGGTGTTTCTTCGAAATCTTTTGACGGACGCGGAAATTATTCCCTGGGAATAAAAGATCATTTGATTTTCCCTGAATTAGAATATGATAAAGTTGAGAAATCCAGAGGACTGGATATTACGATTGTTACAACTGCTAAGACCGATGAAGAAGGCAGGGAATTCTTGAGACTTTTAGGGATCCCGATGAGGGAAAATTAATAGAAAAGGCAGGTGAGATAAGAGTTTGGCTAAGACATCGTTAATTGAAAAATGGAAAAAAACTCCTAAATATGCAGTCAGAAAATATAATCGCTGCCGTGAATGCGGAAGACCGAGAGGATATCACAGAAAATTCCATCTCTGTCGTATATGTCTCCGTCTCCTTGCTCACAAAGGATTATTGCCTGGAGTTACAAAATCAAGCTGGTAAAATTTATCATATAATTTAAGGAGGTGGTAATTTATTTATGGCAGTAACTGATCCTATTGCAGATATGTTAACCAGAATAAGGAATGCAAATTCAGCTATGCATCCACAGGTTGATATTCCTGCTTCAAAACTGAAATTAAAAATAGCAAAAGTGCTCAGAGAAGAAGGGTTTATAAAGGATTATTACTTTATCAGAAGTGGTCCTCAGGGCATTATAAGAATATTTTTAAAGTATGCTCCCAATGGTGATAGGGTTATATCCAAACTTTTAAGAATAAGTAAACCCGGTCTTAGAATATACAAAAAGTATAAAAATCTTCCCAAAGTAATCGGATGTATGGGATTGGCAATACTTTCTACATCTAAAGGGGTTATGACTGACAGTAAAGCTCGAAGTATGGGAGTCGGGGGAGAGATTTTATGTTATGTTTGGTAGATTGTGTCGATAAGGAGGGTGTATTGTGTCACGAATAGGTAAAAAGCCTGTAGAAATACCAAAAGGCGTTAAAGTTACACTTGATAAGAGTAATAATATTTTGGTAGAGGGACCCAAAGGGAAACTCTCTCATAAGATACCGGAAACCGTAAAGATTACTCTTGAGGATAAATCTCTCAATGTAAGCTGTGCTTCTGAAGATAAGAATACAAGGGCTTTACATGGACTTACGAGAAGTCTCGTTTCCAATATGGTAGAAGGTGTTACCACCGGATTCCAGAAAACCCTTTTATTAAAAGGTGTTGGCTACAGAGCAAAGAAATCCGGAAATAAAATATTACTTTCTATTGGCTATTCTCATACGGTGGAAATCAATCCTATGGCGGGAATAGAGCTTGATGTAGAAGGTACAGACAGGATGATTGTCCGCGGTATCGATAAAGTTACAGTCGGACAGATGGCAGCAAATATGAAAAGTATCAGACCGCCTGACCCTTATAAACAAAAAGGTATAATGTATGAAGGCGAAAGACTGAAGAAGAAAATGGGAAAGGCCGGCAAAGTAGGTAAATAGTTTTTGCCAGGTTTGAGAGGAGTGAAAGTAAGTTGATTACACCAGTAGCCAGAAACAGAGAGAGAGAAAAAAGGCATCTCAGGATAAGAAAGAAAGTTTTTGGAACAACCGAACGTCCCAGACTCTGTGTTTTCAGAAGTCTGAATAATATATATGCTCAGATTATAGATGATGTTAAAGGAGTTACTCTCGTAGCAGCATCTTCACTGGATAAAGATATTAAAGGACAGATTGAAGATAAGGGTAAACAGGATGTTGCAAAACTGGTTGGAAATATGGTTGCCAGAAGAGCTCTTGAGAAGAACATTACAAAAGTAGTCTTCGACAGAGCAGGTTATAAATATCACGGGAGAATTAAGAATTTAGGTGACGGTGCAAGAGAACAGGGACTTGTTTTCTAGTACTGATTTTTTCAGAAAGGAGGATGGGTTAACCAGAATCTATCATTATGAATGATAAGAAAAAATTTGACAATATAAAAGAAGAAGGCGAATTTACTGAAAACGTTATAAGAGTTAGCAGAGTATCTAAAGTTGTTAAAGGTGGAAAGAGATTTAACTTTAGTGCTTTAGTGGCAGTAGGTAATGGTAAAGGTAGAGTCGGACTCGGTCTCGGTAAAGCTTCCGGTGTTCCTGAAGCAATCAGAAAAGCTGTGGAGGATGCCAAGAAGAATATGGTTGATGTTCCGATAATACATGGTACTATTCCTCATGAAGTTCAGGCCAAATTCAGCGCAGGTGTGGTATTGCTGAAACCTGCCGGCCCCGGTACCGGTGTTATAGCAGGAGGTGCGGTAAGAGCACTTGTTGAACTGGCAGGAATAAATAACATATTAACAAAATCTCTCGGTTCTTCCAATGCACTTAATATGGCGAAAGCTACTATTAAATGTCTGGAGCTGTTGAAACTCAATAGTAATATATCAAAGCTCAGAGGAAGAACAGGGGAAGAACAGTCTCAGAATTAAATAAATTAACGTAAAGGAGGGCTGGCAGGACAGCCAGATATCTGGTTGTCTGCAGGTATTATGAAATTGAATGATCTTCGACCAGCTGAAGGTTCCACAAAGAAATGTAAAAGAAGAGGTCGTGGTCATGGTAGTGGACTGGTTAAGACTGCTGGCCGTGGAAGTAAAGGACAGAGATCTCGTTCCGGTGGAACAAAGGGTGCTCAGTTTGAAGGTGGACAGACTCCATGGTATCGTAGATTACCTCATTTAAGAGGTATTTCGAATCGTAGCCGTAATATAGCTATTTTCCGAAAGGAATATGAGATAGTCAATGTCACCAGTTTAAATGACTTCCCTGAAAACAGTGTAATTACTCCGGAGTTATTAATTGATAACGGTTTAATCAAGAAGAATTATTTTGGAGTTAAAATACTCGGTGAGGGCGAATTGAAAAAAGCTCTTACTGTAAAAGCTCATAAATTTTCCAAATCTGCTCTTGAGAAAATAGGTGCTGTAGGTGGGAAAGCAGAGGTGATATAGTTGCTAGCGGCTTTAATCAGTGCTTTCAAAATCCCTGATATAAGAAAAAGGATATTATTCGTTTTCGCAGGGTTTGCTATCTTTATATTCACCGTTCATGTAACAGTCCCCGGTGTTAACCGTGTTCTATGGGAGCAACTCCTGAGCACAGGAGGTCTCGGCGGTTTTCTCGGGATGTTTACAGGCGGAGCTTTGAATAAATTCTCCATCTGTGCTATGGGAATAACTCCTTACATCAATGCATCTATTATAATGCAATTACTTACCATTGTTATTCCCCAGTTGGAGAAGATGGCAAAAGAAGAGGGAGAAGCAGGACGAAAAAAGATATCCCAGTATACCAGATATTTAACTGTAGTCCTGGCTTTTGTTCAGGCAACAACTATGACACTGGGACTTGCTAAATACAGAAGTAATGAGGGACAGCATATCTTTTCCATTATGGATAATAATCTTCCTTCTTACGAATATGCTCTTTACTGTGCTCTTGTTGTTGTATCTCTTACGGCAGGAACAGCTTTTCTTATGTGGCTCGGTGAACAGATGAGTGATAAAGGTATAGGCAACGGAGTTTCCATGCTTATATTTATCGGTATAGTACTTCGTCTGCCCCATAATGTACTGGATACATTCAAAATAATAAATGCAGGAGAAGTAAGCGGTCTCAGACTTATTGCCTTTGTCGTTATTACTATAGGTTTGATTATGGGGATTATCCTTATACAGCAGGGACAGCGCAGAGTACCTGTTCAGTATGCTAAAAGGGTTGTAGGAAGAAAGATGATGGGCGGTCAGAGTACTTATATACCTATAAGAGTAAACAATGCAGGTGTTATATCTATAATTTTCGCCATATCAATTCTTTATTTTCCTATGACTATTATGGGATTTTTCCAGGGAAAAGGAAACTGGATTATTGACAATTTTACATACTGGTTTCATCCCAGTTCTATTCTCTATAATCTCTCATACTTTTTGCTCGTAGTATTTTTCACCTATTTTTATGCAGCAGTTACCTTTAATATTATGGATATTGCCGATAATATGAAAAAATACGGAGGATTTATTCCCGGTATAAGGCCAGGACC
>CALARM010000451.1 GCA_937888925.1 uncultured Synergistia bacterium
AAGGAACCCTTTCTATTTTATAACCTGCCTCTTCAAACCCTCTGGCTATGGCATCGAATTTTGTCTGAAGGCCGCTATCTCTGTTTACAGTATTCATAAGATGATCAAGGGGGTGGCCGGGAGCACGGGAAATTTTCTTTTTTATTTCTTCTTCATATTTAGCATATTTCTCAGGATTATTTTTCTTTATATCTGTAAGGATACCTGTGGCCATTGACGGATCACCGACAGTTATGACTGCTTTGCCTGTTTCCGGATCCGGTTTCCCCAGAGGTGTCATAGCCATATCTATATGAAAAGCAGGCTGTTCTCCCTGATAACCTACTATAATGACCTTTTGATGTGGAAATGTTCTGTCAAGCATCAATTTGGCAAGTTCTTCTTTACTGATTTTATCTGCTCCTTCTATCTTCAGTTCGCTGATTATTTTATTGTATTTCTTCGGATAAGACTTCATATTATTTACCATAAAGGCTATGGCATCAGCTCCTACAAAGAGTTTATCATCTGTGGCAAGCTGATTGCCTCCGTCAATATATATACCTTCCATCTTATCATACTTTACTCCGCGATTTGCCTTTGCCACCTGTTCTGCTACAGTTTTATCACCTGCACCCGGGAAGCCTATTCTGTCCTGTTCTATAACCCTGTTCCCGACAACAAGAGCCGAATCCTGGGCCCATATAGAAAGGTTTTCCTCGGAATTAACTATATTAACCCTTTCAGGATTGGTAATTATCTGCTCTTTTGCCAGTTTTTCTATATAACTCTTCAGTTCTTCTCTGTCTGATTCATTTGTAGTGAGAACAGTAAATTTTGCAGATGGCATCTTTGATACGAAGGTTTTTATTGCTTCCAGATAATTTTCTTTTACATTGTGGTAAAGGCCGTAAGTAAGACACATATGTGATATATGACCTTCATTTGCCGGGATCATATAACCATCCATATCCAGACTGCTTACAGTGCCGTCTTTTGCATTGAATCTCTGCATTACCCTGGTAAGAGTTCCTTTTATGTCTCCGAAATCTACAGATATTTCTTTATGGGATGTACCTTCGCCACTGTCTCTTTCGGAACCGGAGCTTTTTAAAATGTTGAGCTTATTCATATCCAGTTTAATAGATATTTTTTCTTCTTTTCCATTTTCGTCTTTCATAAAGGAATCCATTTTATCTTTATCAAGGCAAACTTCTTTTAATATTTTGTCTCTCTGCTCCGAAAGTTTTCCTATGTGCATACCTTCATGATTCTGATTGTTTATCTTCATTTTTCCCTTTCTCCTTTTTCTTTTTTCCCTCTTTTTTCTCCATTGCATAATCTGCTATAGTTTTTAAATAGGGACCTTTTTTATATTCTTCTATGATCTTTTGCCTTTCTTCTTCAAAATCTCCTATTCGCATGGCAGGCTTTTCATGATCATTCATATAAAAAATCTCCTCTTTATAAAAACTCTATAATCAGTGAGTCGTGAGTCGTGAGTAGAAGATAGCTAACCTGCTATTCACGAATAAAATAACAATAGCAGAAAATATCTAATAAAATAAAAGCATCTCATGGTAAAACATCTTTATATAAATTATCAATCTATATGAACAAACTCCGGCGGCGGTGTCGGCTTATCACCTTTTATGACTATACCCATGTGATGGTATACTCTGGCTGTTTTTTCATTGAATGGTATGGGGCCTTCGTAATCATGCCACCGATCATTGAATTCTTCTCTGGTCATAACACCTCTGCTACCGAAAAGTGAAGGATCTTCGAAATATACATTCTCTTTATCAAATCCTATAACAACCATATAGTGACCGGATTCCCACACTTCTGTCCATGGCTTCTCTTTATCTGTATCATCACGCCATGCCTGGCCGTCTACAATGACAGGTATTCCTTCGCCAACCAGTTTTTCCAGTTCTTCTATGGTCATATGTTCTTTAAGTTCTGCAGAAAGTCCTTCTTCTTTAGCTACCCTGACTATATCTTCCGGTAAAGTACCATTCTCTGTTGTATGGAGCAGTTCTATAAGCTCTTCTTCAAAATATTCCTGCCCTTTCCAGTAGGTAAGTACTGTCTGAAGTGCAACTGCTCCGCAGGAATAATTTCTGTCCTGTCTTCCGTCAGGGACATCGTCCAGTATGGTAGATGGTATTAAATGACCGGCTATCCTGCCTGTGAGATTAAGGGTGAATTTTTTTATTTTATTTAATAAAGAGGTATGTTCTGAAATATCCGGTTTTTCTGTGTCGAACATGGCAAGTGCTACAGGTGATGAAGACCCGGCTTTTTTAGTACCTGTTATAGTGGAGCCTTTCCCGTCTTCCATTGTAAAGGTTTTGCTTCTTTGATATTTTCCGCATCGAGGAAGTTCTATCAGTTTCGGCATTTTTTCGGAAGTTTCTTCACTCTGGAAGATTTTACCTGATAGAATAACTTTATTTTCCGGTTCCACAGGTTCTGTATTTTTGGTTTTGATTGTTTTTGCCTGATATTTTAAACCTGTAACCTGTAGAAGACTACTGTTGATTTTCATAAATATACCTCTCTTTATGGCAGAATAATCTCTTTTATACTTTAACATGTTCTGCCGTAAGGTGCAATTATATGGATGTTAAAATTTTGTTAATTTTTTATTGGATTTTTTCAGGTTATCTGATAATAGTATAAATTTTACCATGTAGAAGGTTTTTTAAAAATTTATATAGAAAATAGACGGGGATTTTAGTGATTTCTGTGATGAACAGGAATAATATGAAGTAGAAGATAGAATGGTTGTAAAAAATGTTCTGTTTAATTTCTTTTATATTTGTTGTAATTGCTATAGTGATACATTATGAATCGCTTACTCTTTTATCAAAAGTTTTAACTGCAATTAAAACTCAATCACGTATCAGGGTCGTTATTCTTGTTCTCTGGCTGTTTTTAACCCATATGCTTGAAATATTGATGTATGGAGTGGCCTATATCTTGATCGACCATTATGATCTTATCAGTTGTTTTCATGGTGATTTCCATGGAGATTTTATGGATTACCTCTACTATTCTTCTATAGTATATACTGCCATAGGTTTTGGAGACATGACCCCTGTAGGGCCGGTTCGTTTTCTTACTGCCATGGAAAGTTTAAGCGGCATACTCCTCATGTCCTGGTCTGCTTCTTTCACCTTTTTAAAAATGCAGACCTTCTGGGAAAAGGATTAATTTAAGGGTATAGGAATTTTCATTTTTAATGGCGTAAAATAAAGCTTTATATGAAAATTATGAAGAAGTAATTTATCTAAATAATTTATCTGCAGTTAAAACCTTCTTCATACATAGCCATTACATATTCTACAGGGATATTTTCCGTAACTATCGTAGTCGGTGCCATAATATAACCTCCTCTGTCTGACATAACAGATAAAACCCTTCTCACTTCTTTTCTGATTTCATCTGTATTTTTATAAGGTTTTTCGAGGCATATGCCTCCATGAAAGGCTATTTTCCCGTGAAAATTGTTCTTTAATTCTTCCAGATTAATGTTCTTTATGTCTGTCTGAAGAGGATCTATTATATCCACACCTGTTTCATGGAGAACAGGTAATAAATTTTTTATAGATCCACAGGAGTGGAACATTATTTTTAAACCATACCGCCTGGCCAGGGTGAAATGTTTTTGCCAGTAAGGTTTCAGTATATCCCTGAATGTTTGTTCACCTATGAGTGATCCATGGTAACCTCCATAGTCATCTCCGTAAAAAACTATGTCTATCATACCTTTTCCTGCTTCGAAGATGTGCCTGTTATATTCATAATAAAAATCCGAAATTTTTTCGAAAATTTTTATAAGTACCGGATCATGTCGTATCAGTCCCATATACATATCTTCCATGCCATAGATAGAGCCTGCTTTATAAAGAAAATCGCCTGTGCCGGGATTGCCTGTGATTATACAGTAATCTTTATAGGCTTCACATTGTTCCCTGACAGTGCTGTAGTCAAACATATCCGCTTCCGGCCACCTGTAAGATATAACCTCCGGAATATCCGCTTTTTTTAAATCTTCACCGGCAGGGAAGAGGTTTAACGGGAAATTTTCTTTATAAACAGGGCTCACTG